>JANXVQ010000771.1 GCA_025351545.1 Spirosoma sp. | reverse complement strand
GATCCTCATGCCGGTGCGACTGGCCGGGTTGTGGCGTATCGGCCGATACGACTACAGCCACTGACGCCTGACCCGTGATGGGCAGGCGTTCATCCGAACAGGGCCACAGCGAAAGGCCAATCAGATACAGGGACAGTATGGTTGTGAGCCACTTCACGGACACAAAGGTACGCCGGAAATGAGTGCAACAGGGAGTCAAAAAGGCGACATCAAAAAATCAACGGTTGGCTTGTAATTTGTTAAACGATTAAATAGGGGGTCTGCCTACATTCGTACGTTATCTCCCACCCGATTCAACTAATCGACTGTTGGTTAATTAGTTATAGTCTTCTTATCTAATCAGTTGGTTCGTAACCAGTCATTGCCTTCGCTGTAGATGCATGGTCACACTGAAAAAAGGATTTTGTTCTCCCGCTATAATCGTACTGGTTTTAACACTATTTTTTTGCTCCAAAGCATATGGTCCGCCGTTGCAGGACGAATGAGATCAATCATGGGGGCTACCGCAACGGCACGGTCCGCCGTTGCGGGACCGTCAACATGGGTACACGATGTCCAATGAAAACTCTACAAACGCCTGATAGCTAACTGGTTGTACCGTTCACTGATCCCTTGTTCTTCAAGATGCTCTTTAGATCCCCACTGAATCAGAATGCCCAACCAATCCTCCGAAAAATCACACCAAAAGGCTTGTAATAAATTGACAACGAATGGCCCATAAATGGCTTACTGTGGGGTTGATGGTCAGTAGTTTACAACAACAGATATTGATAGTACCCCGGTGACCGGCTGGATTCCTGTAAGCAAAATAAAGGGCTGGCCCGCTTGTCGGTTGAGTGAGCTACCCCAACAAAACCCGGATCGGGGGCGGGCTGGGCTATAAGGCCCCCACGCCGTTTACCGAAGAAGCCGAAGAACACGCCTTTCAGGGCATCAACCCGGTAGACGTGGTCACCGTCCGTACGGAGAAATCCATCGGTGGCAACGTCGATCTGAAGTACCGGACGCGGCTTTTTAACGAGGCTGTCGGGGTATCGTTTAACCAGTTGTTTTTCTACACCTGGCTCAACGACCTGCTGGTACTGAGCAGCCAACCGGCTGTCGGCGGATCTTACTCGTTTTACAGTGCGGCCGGGTTTTTGGATTCAAAGGGTTTCGAGACTAACCTTAAACTGACCTATGGAGAACTGGCCTTTTACGTCGGCTACACGTATACCAATGCCTAAACGCATTACGTGGGCGTGGTGCGAACCAACCCCTTTACGGCGAAGAGCCGCCTATATTCTACCCTGATGTATGATCTGGCCGACCAATGGCGCATCGGCTACGAACTGTTTTTTGTGGGGCTACAAACGATTCGGAGCGGAGCCGTCAAGCCTAACTACTGGGTGATGGGTCTTTCGGTAGAGCGCAAATGGAAACGGTTCAGCTTGTTTGTTAACACCGAAAACCTGTTCAATGTGCGCCAGAGCCGGTACGAGCCGGCTTACATAGGCACCCGGCAGCATCCGCAGTTTGGGGACATCTGGGCACCCACCGACGGGTTTATCCTCAACGGCGGGCTAAAACTAAACCTACTGGCCCGGTGATGGATGCCGACTGACCCGCTCAGCTCTACGTTGGTATGAAGTCAACACTCCGGCTTCGCTGATCAGCCCAACGGTCTGGCTGCTGTCTGTTGTCAGTTTGCTGACCGACGTGGCCAACGAGATGGCGGTATAGCAGGCAATCGAGTAAAATCTGCCAAAGATTGGCGACCTCCCAGTAGTTAGCTACCTCCAAATAATTAAACTCAGCCGTCGGGTCGCCCCGACGGCTGAGTTTAATTATTTGGAGGTCGAAATGCCAAGCGCCGATGCGGTGTCGACATCACCGATGCGAGCGCGGTGGTAGCGGCCGTCCGATTCCTTGTTTGGCCAAGCCCTGAGTTGATGAATAGAATGTTCTCGAACAACGTAATTATCTGATAGGTAGTTGATTAGGTCATTCTGGTGAGACATCGTGTACGACTGTTGATGGTCCCGCAACGGCGGACCGTGCCGTTGCGGTAACCCCTCAATCATGTTGTTGAGTTTATCGTATGAAATCCCAAACAGGAGCTGGCTGGATCCGTTCGTCCCGCCAAAGGCCTTGCCTGACCAGGCAATTCCGGCATTCAGTCCGGTTTAGTTTCGGGGCTCATCGACTCGGTGCAATTTTGTATTGGTTATAAACGCAACGAACTAATACAGATCATGAAAAAGGTAATTGCATTGATGCTGGGACTGGTAGCCACTACCGCATCGTTCGCCCAAACACCCGTTGCCCAAATGGCGACGACACCCTTCACGCAGGTTTCGGTGACGGCCGCTCACAAACTCAAACTCATTGTTACGCCGAGTACGGCGGTAGCCACCGTCATGCTCCGGGATGCCGACGGGCACCAGCTCTATAGCGAGCAAGTTGCTTTGCAGGCGGGTCTTTACCAGCAATTTGACATGGCCGATCTGGCCGGCGGTACTTACCAGCTGACCGTTACAATAGGGTCGGAAACGCTTAACCGCGTGGTTATCATCGCCGAGAAACCAGCACAGAAAGAAATCATCCTACAGCGGGCCTAAAGCTCCCGCCACCGCATCCACCCGAAAACCGGCTCCGGGCTGGTTTTCGGGCTGATAGCCCAACCGATTATCTTTGTCGCATGGAATTTCGCGTGATTGCTCCGCTTACCTGGTCTCAGAAAGCCCGGCTGGCCCTGAGTATCCTGATTATTTATTGGCCCATTCGGGTCTACGTGAATGTGGTCGGCCGGAGCGAGCCAGTGCTCGTGCTGATGCATAAGCTGCCGTTTCTCGCCGTGCAGATCCTGCTGATGTTTGCTTTCTTTTTGGGCTGGATCAGCCTCATCGACTGGCTACAGGGGCGGCTGCTGCGCTGGATGGGCAATGATCCGTCCGATGTACTGCGGTGGCCAATCCAGCTCATTTCGCTGGTGGTAGCCACCGGGCTGGCCCTGCCCGTCAATCTGGTCTTTGGCCAGGTGCACCAGCGGATGGACACGGGCATCGAGCGGCAGTTTCCGGGCCTGGGCCGCTCGCCCGACGAACCCTTCGATGCCCGGCCGGCCGATCAGGGGCAGCGCAGGCAGCATATGAACAATGGCCTGACAGTGATGGCGATGCTGTCGGCGTTCTACCTGACGGCCAACCGCCGGTCCAGCCAGCAGCTTCAGGCCCTACAAGTGCAAACAGAACGCCTGGAAAAGGAAGCCGTTCAGGCGCAGTTCGACGCGCTGAAAAATCAGGTCAGTCCCCATTTTCTTTTCAACAGCCTGAGCATTCTCTCCTCGCTGGTCGAGATTGATCCCAAACTCTCGGTGCAGTTCATCAACCGCCTCTCGAAAGCGTATCGCTACATCCTTGACCAGCGGGAGAATGAGCAGGTGCCTCTTAAAACCGAACTGGAGTTTATCGAAGCCTACACGTTTCTGCTCAAGATCCGTTTCGACGACCGGTTGCGGGTGCACATCGACGTATCCGAGGCTGACCGTATCGGCTACGGCATTGCTCCGCTGACATTGCAACTGCTGATAGAAAATGCGGTGAAGCATAACCAGATGTCAGACGAAGCCCCACTGGTGGTTACCATTACGTTTAATGGCGACATGCTACGGGTGAGTAACCCAATTCAGCTCCGGCCTGCCACCGGCGACTCGACGGGGATGGGGCTGCAAAACATCCGTAACCGCTACCGCCTACTCACCCCCCGGCCCGTCGGCATCGGCGAGGAAAACGGCGAATTCGTCATTACAATACCACTTTTAGTAGCCAACCCATGAACGTGCTCATTGTTGAAGACGAAAAACTGACGGCCCGGCGGCTGGAAAGCCTGTTGATCCACTATGACCCCACCATTCGGGTGCTGGCCCAACTGCCGTCGGTCAGTAAGGCCGTGGCGTGGTTTGCCGATACCAGCCACGATCAACCCGATCTGCTGTTTCTGGACATTCACCTGGAAGACGATTCGGGCTTCCGGCTTATCGAGCAGGCGGGCCTCACCCTGCCTATTATTTTTACGACCGCCTACGATCAGTACATGCTCCAGGCGTTCAAAACCAACAGCATCGACTACCTCCTCAAGCCCATCGATGCCGACGAACTTGCGGCCGCCCTGGACAAATTCAAACAGGTCCGGCAGATCCCTACCCCGCTACAGCCGGACGTGGGTGCGCTGCTGAAACTGCTTCAACCAGCCGCGACAGCCTATAAAGACCGGTTTATGGTGACCATCGGCACCAGGATTCGCAGCATCGAAACAGCCGAGATTGCCTATTTCTTTTTCGAGGATAAAGCCACCTGGCTCACCACACCCGAAGGGCAGCACATCGTCATCGAATACAGTCTCGATAAATTAGCCACCCTGCTGGACCCAAAACTGTTTTTTCGAGTCAACCGGGCATGTATCGTCTCGCTGGGGGCCATCCGCATGATTCACACCTATTCAGGTAGCAAACTCAAAGTGGACCTCCACCCCGCACCCCGTCAGGAAGTATTTGTCAGTGGTGACCGCATCACGCCCTTCAAAGACTGGTTGGGCCGTTAATCCGGCTTACCTAACACGCTTAACCTTTGTACCAGTACGTTCTCTAATTATCAACATCAATTCGTACACGCAATGAAACAAGTATTCCGATTTGCACTAGTGCTGATGAGCCTGCCCGCCCTGACGTTTGGGCAGCAAAAATGGACCGAAACCCGCACTGACGAGCTGGCGGTAGTTACTAACCCCGGCGGGCGTGCTTTGGGCTACTCGCTCAAAGCAGGCGTTAAGCTACTGACTGTTAAAGGTATGGCGTTCAAAGACCTGAACCGAAACGGCCAGCTCGATGCGTATGAAGACTGGCGGCTGCCGGTTGATGAGCGGGCCAAAGACTTAGCCCGCAAACTGAGCCTGGAAGAGATTGCCGGGCTGATGCTGTACTCGCCCCATCAGTCGCTGCCCGCCCGGACGACGGGTTATTTTGCCGGAACCTACAACGGCAAGGTGTATAAAGAAGGCGAAGCCGACCCCTCGGACCTGACTGACCAGCAGCAAAAATTCCTGCGGGACGACAATTTACGGCACGTGCTGGTCACGACCGTGCAATCGCCGGAGGTGGCCGCCCGCTGGAACAATAAACTCCAGGCGTTTTGTGAAAGTGTGGGCAAGGGCATCCCGGCCAACACTAGTTCGGACCCGCGTCATGGCACGGTGGCCCGTGCCGAATACAACGCTGCCGCTGGCGGGCGCATCTCCATGTGGCCCTCATCGCTGGGCATGGCCGCCACCTTCAACCCCGCCCTGGTGGAGCAGTTTGGCCACATTGCTGCCGCCGAATATCGCGCCCTGGGCATCACTACCGCGTTATCGCCCCAAGTTGACATAGCAACCGAACCCCGCTGGGCACGGTTTGAAGGCACCTTTGGCGAAAACCCGAAACTGTCCGCAGCGATGGCTCAGGCCTATTGCAACGGATTTCAGACGTCATTGGGAGCCAACGAGATCGCGGGCGGCTGGGGCTTCGGTTCGGTCAATGCGATGGTGAAGCACTGGCCGGGTGGCGGGTCGGGCGAGGCCGGGCGGGATGCCCATTACGCCATTGGCAAGTATGCCGTTTATCCGGGCAATAACTTCGACCAGCACCTGATTCCGTTTACGCAGGGAGCCTTCAAACTAACCGGCAAAACGGGCATGGCCTCGGCGGTGATGCCCTACTACACCATCTCCTGGAATCAGGATAAAAAGAACGGCGAAAATAGCGCCAACAACTACAACCGCTACATGGTGAGCGACCTGCTGCGGCAGCAATACGGCTACGACGGCGTAGTCTGCACCGATTGGGGCGTGACCCGCGACCATACCGTGATGGACGCGCTTGCGGACGGTAAACCCTGGGGCGTGGAGACGCTGTCGATGGCCGAGCGGCACTACAAAGTGCTGATGGCCGGTGTAGACCAGTTTGGTGGCAACAACGACATCAAGCCCATTCTGGCAGCTTACCAGTTAGGCATCACCGAACATGGCGAGCCGTTTATGCGGGCGCGGATGGAGCAGTCGGCGGTGCGGCTGCTGCGCAATATCTTCCGGGTGGGCCTGTTCGAGAATCCGTACCTGAACCCCGTCGAAACCACCCGGCTGGTGGGCCAACCGGCTTACATGAAAGCAGGCTATGAGGCTCAAGTACAGTCGGTTGTGTTGCTGAAAAATAGGGC
>JANXVQ010000770.1 GCA_025351545.1 Spirosoma sp. | reverse complement strand
TAAAAACCGAAATATCGACGCGGGCAATAGCGTTACGGGCCCTGGCAATACCTGGGCGTTTAAAGTGCCGCAGTTGATCCTGGATGTTCTGGACGGGCGCAATACAACCGATGTTGAGCCGCTGAATGAAGTATTACGCGTCGCGCCCCAGCAGCAATACCAACTTTCGGCTACCGGGGGCAGCGAGAACATAAAATATGCCGTAAGCGGTGAATATATGAATCAGGATGGGCTGATTATAAACAGCAATTTCAAGCGGTATTCGTTACGAATCAATCTGGACGCTAAGTTGTCCAATCGGCTGGCCCTAAAAGTAAATTTCAATCCGTCGTTCATCGATAAAGGGAACGTCAATTCGAGCGGGGTAACCGTTGGCGCGGGTGATTTCAGCGTAATGGGCGCGGCCACCTCTGTCAATCCATTTTATCCGCTCTACGACGACAAAGGCGATTATTTCTGGTATAACGGACTGGACGCCGTAGGAAATTTCAATAATCCGGCCGCCCTGGCTCGGGAAGTGAAGGATAGACAAAGGCGAATCGGGCTGTTGGGTAACATCAATCTCGAATATAAAATCCTGGACGAACTGCGGTTTAATGTGCTGATGGGCGCTACCTTACTCAGCAGTAAAGGCTCCCGATTTGTACCGCAGCTCCCCGCCTTTTTTAACGAACCCGCTTCCGGTACCGACAATGTTGCCGCCAGCTATAACTGGCTGACCGAATATACGCTGAACTATACCAAAAGTTTTGGCAACCATAATCTGATCGGGTTAGCGGGCTTTACGGCCCAGCAGGAAACGGGCGAATCCAACTCCTTAACCAGCAATAAATACCCTAACAATCTGGTGCCGACACTCAGCGCCGTTAGTGGAATCATAACCAACGGAACGTCTGATCAGTACCAATGGTCATTGATCTCGTATCTGGCGCGGGTCAATTATAACTACAACAGTAAGTACTACGTTACAGCCTCGGTGCGGACGGATGGGTCGTCTCGGTTTGGCAGCAATAACAAATACGGTGTCTTCCCTTCGGCAGCTTCAGCCTGGCGCATTTCGGACGAAAATTTTCTGCGCAACGTTCGGTCGATCAGCGAATTGAAAGTAAGAACCAGTTATGGAAAAACCGGTAATAACAATATTGGTAATTTCGAACAGTTCGCTACGATTAATTACCAGAAGTACCCGTTAGGCGAAGCGCCGGCTGCCGGTTTTGTGCAGGGTCGATTACCCAATCCGCTGCTGACGTGGGAAACGCAGGAACAGTTCAATACTGGGATCGATGCTGCTTTTCTTAATAACCGGCTCCGATTAAATATCGATTATTTTATATCCCGGAATACCAATCTGTTACTGAATGTTAATACGCCCGGCATTACCGGTTTTAGTACCGCACTGAAAAATATCGGTGAGGTGCGTAATACGGGCTGGGAATTTTCGATCGGTACGGTGAATACAACCAACCGATTCAAATGGACGACTGACTTCAATATTTCTACCTTTAAAAACAAAGTCGTTAAGTTGGGACCCAGCGGTGACCCGATTATTTCCGGAGGTAACATCACCATGATCGGCCAGCCCATCGGCATGTTTTACGGATGGCTGACCGACGGTGTCTTTTTGAACCAGGCAGAAGTCGATAGGGGGCCGGTCTTCAGTCCGGGAACAAGCTCGCGTTCCCGCCCCGGCGATCTTCGGTTTGTCGATGTCAGCGGGCCGAACGGGAAGCCCGACGGCGTTATCAATAGTTTTGACAAAACGATTATGGGGTCGCCTAATCCGGACTTTTACTACGGCATGACCAACCGGTTTGCCTATAAAAATGTGAGTTTAAGTATCAGTCTCCAGGGTGTTCAGGGCAACAAACTGCTCAGCATTGCCCGCCGGTCAACCTACGCCACCCGTTCCCGTTTTCGGAACGCAGCGTCGCAGAATAGTTACTGGCAATCGGAACAGCAACCCGGCGATGGCAACACCCCCCGGCCCAACGATGCGCCAACGGGGAACGTACGCGGGGAATACAGCCAGCGGTGGCTCGATACGGGAACGTACCTACGGATCAATAACATATCCCTCGGCTATAGTGTGCCCGATAAAATTGTCCAGAAGGCAAAGCTTAGTTCGATTCGGCTTTACGTGAACGCCAATAATCCGTTCATTTTTACCAAAAACCTGGGCTTTAATCCTGATGTCAGCAACGGTGATAATCCGTTAACACCGGGGATGGATATGAACGATTATCCGCTGCCGAAAAGCCTGATCTTTGGCTTAACCCTTGGTTTTTAATGAGTTGTCTTCCTAAACAAACCAGACCGGAATTATGAAAAGTATATCCTGCGCATTGGGCCTGGCTTTAGTCCTGATGACATCGTGTAACAAGAATTTTATTGAGCTAACCCCCGTGTCGACGGTCAGTGTCGATGTGCTTTACAAAACGGATAAAGACTTCCAGGACGCTGTTGTTGGCGTATACAGCGGCTTCCGGGTCCCTTACCAGAATTTCTGGCAATTCAGTGATTTACGGGGCGATGATGCGAAGCACGACCTGGCGAATGGGCTGGAGTCGATTCGGACCGACACTTTCCTCAATGATTACAGCGATAATATACTGCTGACAAGTTGGCGTGGGTATTATAGCATCATCACGAATGCGAATTCGATCCTGGCCAAAATTGACGGTGTGAATTCAGCCGTTGTCATCAATAAGGATCGCCACATCGGCGAAACCAAATTTCTGCGGGCGCTGGCGTACTTCAACCTGGTTCGAATTTTCGGCGATGTGCCTCTGGTTACCACCCCCATCTCCCCGGAAGATGCCTATAAAACGGGCCGGGAAAAAGTGGATAAAATTTATGATGAAGTCATCATAAAAGACCTTCTGGATGCGGAAACCAAACTGCCCGTCAAGTACACGGGGGCCGATGTTGGCCGAGCTACCCGGGGAGCAGCCAAGGCTTTGCTGGGAAAGGTGTATTTGACCCGCAAGGATTTTGTCAAAGCGGAGGAAAAATTAAAAGATGTCACCACGCTTGGGTACACGCTCCTGAAAAACTACAACGACTTATTCGACTATACAAAAGACGAACACCACAGCGAATACATCTTTGATATTGAGTATTTAGCGGGTGGAATAGGATTGGGAAGCACCTTCACCAATACGTTTACGCTGGAGTTTCAGTCGGGGGGAAAGGCGCTGGTCGATGAGCTATCCCGGGTTTATGGCATTCTGGCCGGTGCAACGGCTGCCAGCGGGGGCAACCCAACGGCCGGTATGTTTGCGGCTTTTGATCCGAAAGATTTGCGCAAAGACATAAGCGTTGCCACGGGAGTTATCGGAGCCGATGGGAAATTTATCGCCTTATCTACAACGGGAGTTACTTCTTTTTCGAAAAAATACATGGCTCCCCTGAAAGCCAATAACGATAGCCCGGCCAACTGGAAAGTTATCCGCTATGCCGATGTGTTGCTGATGCTGGCCGAAGCGATGAACGAAAATGGGAAAACGACCGAAGCCCTTACGTATTTGAATCAGGTGCGCCAACGAGCTGGTCTGGCTGGTTATACCGGCTTGACAAAGGATGATATCCGCGAGAAAGTGTATCTGGAACGGCGGTTAGAACTTTACCTGGAGGGCCACCGGTGGTTCGATCTAGTCAGAACCGGGCGGGCCTTAACTACAATGGCGCCGTTTGGTATGAAACCGTACATGACGGTTTTCCCGATTCCGTTGACCGAACTGGAGATCATTCACAATCCTGCCGTTTTTGCCCAGAATCCGGGCTACGAATAGTTTACGGGTGGTCAATAGAAAAAGCTTTTTCAGAAGTGGGCAAAAATAGTCCTACCCGTATTTAGTCGTTCCCAGCATGTATCAGGAAACCAATCAGGCGATTTTTAATTTTAGTCGGCGGCAATTTTTAAAAATTGCTGGCATAAGCACGTTGGGCAGCGGCTTTACGGGCGTTACCGCTTTTGACGCAAAAGGGATTTCCCTTGTTTCCGATCCGGCGGATGCGGTTGCGAACGCAACTCCGGTACAATGGGCGGTTAAGGAACTGGAGCAGGCATTAACGACCCGTGGCATTGTCGTTCAGCGGTGTGAACAACTAACGCAGGCAACCGCCGGGAATCTGTGTATTGTGGTGGCTGGTGCCGGGTCTTCTCTGGCCCGGAAGCTGCTCAACACGAGCCGAATCACCCTTCCTACCCGGCCCGAAGCTCTGGCTCTGGTGCCCGGTCAGTCAGCCGGAAAGCCAGTGCTGTTAACCTGTAGCCAGGACGAACGGGGTCTGGTGTATGCTGTGCTCGAACTGGCTGATCAGGTGCAGTACGAAGCCCAGCCGCTGGTCGCCTTAACGAGTCAAAAAACGCTGATTGAACAACCGGCCAATGCTATTCGTAGCCTTACCCGGCTCTTCGTCAGCGAAGTAGAAGACAAGCCCTGGTACAACGACCGCGCGATGTGGCCAGATTACCTCACGATGTTGGCAACACAACGCTTCAACCGCTTCAACCTGAGTCTGGGGATTGGCTACGACTTTCTGCGGAATGTGACGGACGCCTACTTTCTTTTCGCTTACCCTTTTCTGCTGGCCATACCCGGTTATAACGTCCGGGTCCCGGAGTTGCCGGATGCCGAACGGGATCAAAATCTGGCAATGCTGAAATTCATCAGTGAGCAAACCGTTGCCCGGGGGATGCAGTTTCAACTGGGCTTGTGGATGCACGGTTACCAATGGCTCGACAGCCCCAACCCGAATTATACCATTGCCGGCTTAACACCCGAAAACCATGGTCCCTATTGCCGCGATGCCGTGCGGGCGCTTCTGCAAGCCTGCCCGGCCATTAGCGGGGTGACGTTCCGCGTCCACGGCGAAAGTGGCGTCAATGAAGGAAGTTACAAGTTCTGGCAGACGGTATTTGACGGAGTAGCTACCTGCGGTCGTAAGGTCGAGATCGACATGCACTCGAAAGGTATGGACCAGACCATGATCGACGCGGCTGTAAACACGGGTCAGTCCGTCGTGATTTCGCCCAAGTACTGGGCCGAACACCTGGGCCTGCCCTATCATCAGACCGACATTCGCGCCCTTGAAGTGCCCGACCCGAAGAAAAAAACGTCTACGCTGATGAATTTGAGTGAGGGGTCGCGTAGTTTTATGCGATATGGCTACGGCGACCTTCTGAAAGAAAATCGTCCGTACAAAGTACTGCACCGCATCTGGCCCGGCACCCAGCGGCTTCTGCTGTGGGGCGACCCGGTAACCCAGGCGGCTTATGCACGGGCCTTTAGCTTCAGTGGTAGCGCGGGGGCCGAGCTGATGGAGCCGCTTTCGTTTAAGGGGCGCCGGGGAACGGGCATTGCTGGTGGGCGTTGCGGCTATGCAGATGCGTCTTTAGAGCCGCGCTGGGACTGGCAAAAATACCGCTATAGCCTTCGGGTATTCGGGCGGCTGCTTTACAATCCGGACGCGCAGCCAGCTACCTGGAACCGGTATCTTCGGAAGCAGTTTGGCCCCGGTGCGGAGTCTGTCGAACGGGCCCTTGCCCATGCGACTCGAATTCTGCCCATCGTTATGACGGCCCATGCGACGTCGGCAGGCAACAATACCTACTGGCCTGAGATGTACACCAACCAGCCCATTGTCGATCCAACCATCAACGGCAACATCAGCCACCTATACGATACGCCATCGCCCAAAGTCTTTGGCAACGTTAGCCCGCTCGATCCGCAACTGTTTTTGTCCATCAACGACTACACCAACGAGTTACTAAAAGGCGAACGCAGCGGGAAGTATTCGCCCATTGAAACGGCGCAATGGCTGGAAGATTGTGCGGTCCAGGCCGATAAATACCTGGCTTTGGCCGAAACGAAAGCAACCGGCAAAAAAACACCGGAATACCGGCGGATGTCCGTCGATGTGGCAATGCAAACGGGTTTAGGTCGGTTCTTTGCCAGTAAATTCCGGTCCGGCGTGCTATATGCCATCTTTGAACAAACGGGCGACCGTGCCGCGCTGGAGCAGGCGCTCAAGACTTATCGTAAGGCCCGAAGCTTCTGGGCCGATCTGGCAAACCGCGCTAAAGACGTTTATAAGTCCGACATTACCGTTGGCGAACGGGCCTTCTTGCGGGGGCACTGGCTCGACCGCTTGCCCGCTATGGACCAGGACATTACCGCTATGGCTACTAAACTGGAACAGGCCGATGGCAAGCGGGTCACTACAGCGAGTCGCACGCAACTGGCCATTCAGCAGGCGCTGGGCCGACCCCGACGGACTGTTTCGTCCTGCCGCCACAGCCTGCCTCAGTCCTTCCGCGCCGGGCAACCCGTTATTGTTGAACTGTCGTTTGAAAAGGCTCCCCAATCGGTACGTTTGCATTATCGTCATGTCAATCAGGCCGAACGCTACGAAACAGTGGCGATGAAGGCTGCGGGAAAGCAGTACCGTGCCATCATTCCGGCGGCCTATACCGATTCGCCCTACCCGCTCCAGTATTATTTTGACGTAACGGAAGGGCCGGAAGCAGCCTGGCTATATCCGGGCTTTAACGCTGATTTGACCAACCAGCCGTATTATTTAGTGCGCCAGGCGTAGGTGACCATTTTAGTAGTAGCTTCTATTGCTGACTAGTAGAACCCGATCATGAGAAAAACACTCCTTATTGTAAAAAAGACTGGTTGGCAAGCTGTTTTATGGCTGCTGATTATTCCGTTCAATTGCTATGCCACTCTTGAAACACCGGAAATTTCGATTGTCGCCGACAAGACGCCCAGCGCTGCTGTTACGCATGGGCTCACGAAAGTAATGGCAGCGTTACGGGCTAAACATATTCCCTTCGAAAACGTGGGTTCTGTGGTGCAGGCTCGCGGAAAAGCGGTCCTTGTAGCTGGTCTGGCCACGGGAATGGGAGAAGCCGCGCGGTTGCTCAAAGCGGGAAACTACCCAGTACCCAACGGAGCCGAGGCCTTGACTGTCTGGAAAACCAACGCGGCCAAAAAGCCGGTCTGGGTTGTCAGTGGTTCGGATGAGCGGGGCCTGATGTATGGACTCCTGGACGTGGCTGATCGCATTGGCTGGAGTAAAAACCGGAAAGCGCCCCTGAGTGAAGTCAAGGAGATAACGGAGAAGCCCGCTGTCAGCGAACGCGCCATTTCCATTTATACCATGAACCGGGCCTACTGGGAAAGCCGGTTGTACGACGAAGCCCATTGGGCCCGCTACCTCGACATGCTGTCGCAAAACCGGTTCAATACGCTGGTGGTTATTTTTGGCTACGAGAATGGCGGCTTTCTGGCTCCCTGTTACCCTTATTTTTTCGATGTCGAAGGCTATCCTGATGTTAAGATGATAGGCCTTCAACCGCAGCAGCAGCAACGAAACCTGGCGGCCTTCAACCGACTGATTGAGATGGCCCACGATCGGGGCATCCGGTTTACGGTCGGCATTTGGGATCATATCTACCGGGGCGGTGTGCAGGGCGGGGGTATTCCCGGCACGAAAGACGCGCCTGATAAACCCGTACCGGGGCTGGTGTGGGGCCTGACGGCGGATAACCTGACGGCCTACACGAAAACGGCGCTGGCGAAATTTGTCAAACAGGTTCCGGGTCTGGACGCCATTCAGTTTCGGATGCACAACGAATCCGGCCTGAAAGAAGGCGAACAGGAAAGTTTCTGGACGGATGTTTTTCGGATGATGAAAACGTCGGCCCCTAACCTGCGGCTGGACCTTCGGGCCAAGGAACTACCCGAATCAGTTATTCAGAGTGCACTGAATGTAGGCGTAGACTTCCGAATTAATACCAAATACTGGATGGAACAGATGGGCATGCCGTACCATCCGACGCAGGTGAACCCCGATAAAAGCCCCATTCGGCACAGTTATGCCCATCTGCTTCAATATCCGAAAAAATACCGGATGAGCTGGCAGCTCTGGAGCGGAGGCACAACGCGTATTCTGCTATGGGGAGATCCGGACTATGCGCGCCGGTTTGCCGAAAGTACGCATTTGTATGACGGTGATGGGTTTGAGATCAATGAACCGCTGGCCACCAAAATGGAAGCCCAGCCGCACAATGCGAAACCCTTTGACTTGTTAAATCCCCAGTATCGGTATTACGATTGGGAGTTTGAGCGGTATTGGCATTTCTTTCAGACTTTCGGGCGGATTGGCTACAACCCCAATACTGATCCGGCGGTCTGGAACCGCGAATTTGAACGGCGGTTTGGTGAAAAAGTAGCTCCCTTAATGGCAAAAGCCCTCCATCAGGCGAGTTGGGTATTACCTCGTATTATCACCTCCAGTTATCCGTATAGTAGCTTCCCCACAACGCGGGGCTGGGCCGAAAAACAACGGCTGGGCGATTTACCCACTTTTGCCAAAGCCGACCTGAGCGATATGGCCCAATTTGCCAGTTTCGAAGAAGAAGCCAGACTACGAACCGAAGGCGGGGAAACGGCTAAAGTATTGCCATCCGCTAACAGCCGCTGGTTTCGGCAGACGTCTGAATCCCTCAACCAGTTAATTGCCAAGGCCGAAAAAGTAGCTGGCAAGAAGCCTGGTAAAGAATTTATCTCGACCCTAACGGACCTGAAGATTCTGTCCAATCTGGCGCTTTACCATTCCAACCGAATCCTGGCCGCGGTCAATTACCGGATTTTTGATCGGACTCAGAATGTAGCGGCTTTCGACGAGGCCGTGGCAAAGGAACGCGCGGCCATCAATGCTTGGCGGCTGCTGGTAGCGGCTGCGGGCAATGTGTATACAGACAATCTGGCGCTGGGTGTCTGCGTTGCCGACCTCTGCGGCCACTGGAAAGACGAACTGGCAGCTCTGGAAAAAGGGCTTGCCAGCCTGGAACAGAAAAGAGCCACGTTACTGGTTAAAGGCAGTTCGCTAAAAACAGTCGTACCGTATAAGGATGGAAACAGGAGTCAGTTCCGGATTGTACACCAACCCGTCGGTAGTGCTCCGGTTGGAAAACCCATTTCCATTAGTGTGCAGGTAAGTGCCCCAGCGGGTATTAAATGGGTGCGGTTGCGCTACCGGAACGTGAATCAGGAGCTGGATTATCAGACGCTGCCTATGCAGTCATCCGGCGAAAAAGATGCTTATACTGCCCTTGTACCCGCCGAACAGATCAATCCAAAATGGGACTTCATGTACTTTATAGAAATCATGGATAACAACGGCGTGGGTACGATTTATCCCGATCTGAATACGGAAACGCCCTACCGGATTGTGAAACTGATCCGGTAACTAAGCGAACAAAAATTGATTGGAGACGAAAACAACTCGTTAAATCCAGGTAACCTTCTGACCGGAAATCAAATTGACATGCGCATAAAAAAAGAAGTTCTATTTTTCCTGGTCTGCTTTATCGGAGCTGAACCGTTTATTTTTTCGCAACGCGTCAGCATACACCAGCCTAACGAGTTGCCGCAAACAGTATATGCCGTAGGGCTGGTTAAAAAAGCGCTTTTAAAACAAGGCTATACCGTAAAAGAAGGGCCGGTAGATTATCGTATAAACCTTGCGGTAAAAGCTGATCAGTCAGACCGGGAATCCTATTCAATAGTACCGGCGGCAAGAGCGATTACTGTTCTGGGTGGTGGCGAGAGCGGCCTTCTCTACGGCTGTCTTTCCCTCTGCGAGGATCTACGAAACGGCCTGCCAATAGAGAAAATCAAAGCCCGTCAGGAACGACCCCATTTGCCGTTTCGGGCGCTGAAATTCAATCTGCCGTGGGATACCTACAGGCACAGTTATGCGCTCGATTTGCATCAGGAAACGTGTCGGGATCTGCGTTTCTGGGAAGCCTTTCTGGATATGATGGCCGAGAATCGCTTCAACGCCCTGACACTCTGGAACCTGCACCCGTTTCCGTTTATGATCCGGCCTAAAAACTTCCCGGAAGCGTGCCCCTTCAGCGAGCAGGAGCTAGCGACCTGGCAGACGCTTTACCGGGGTATTTTTCGGATGGCGAAGGAACGCGGCATCGATACGTACCTAGTCAACTGGAATATTTTTGTGAGCCCTGAATTTGCCAAAGCTCATCAGGTCGCGCTGGATAATCTGGATCATAAAATCCACGCCACCGGTGATACGTCGGCAATTGTTAAACGCTACACCCGCGAATGTGTCACGCAGGTGCTGAACGAATATCCTGATCTGTCGGGATTAGGCTTCACGCACGGCGAAGGGATGTGGGGAATGACGCCCCAGCAGCGCCAGGACTGGTTTGGTGAGACGATTCTGGAAGGCATGCGGCTGGCCAACCGGAAAGCAAAACTCATTCACCGGGTGCCCCTGTCGGCCAATGTGGCCCTGGGCGGTTCGACGAGTGTCGATACGGAAGTGTTGACCCGAAAGGCGATGGAAAAACTGAATTTTCTGGATGGGCCGATCTGGGCAGAGGTCAAATTCAACTGGTCGCACGCGTTTTCGTCGACAAAGCTGATCAAAGTACATGGCGGCAAGCTCAACGATACCTACTTCAAACCGGAGCCAAAAAATTACAAAATTGCCTGGATGGCCCGCAATGAAGATATTTTTTGTTTACGCTGGGGCGTCCCTAATTTTATCCGCGAACACATCGCCACAAACACGCAACCCTATGTAGGGGGCTATTTTGTCGGCTCGGAATGCTATATCCCGGCAAAGGATTATTTTACCAAATCCGGCTTGCCGGTTGACTGGCAGTACGCGTTTCAGCGGCAGTGGTTATTTTACAAATTGTGGGGCCGACTCTTGTACAATCCCGCGACGCCGGATGCGGTATTCAAAACTGAATTTACCCATCGGTATGGTAAAGGTGCGGAGGTGTTGCTGGAGGCCTCGGCGCTGGCCGGAACCACCCCGCTCCGGCTGGCCTCGTACTTCGATTTTACCTGGGATTTCACGCTCTACAGCGAAGGGTTCATGGCGCTGGACAAAAAGAGCATGGACTACATTTCTATTGATCGCCAGATCAACCAACCGCCCGCCGATTCTAATTATGTGTCGATAGCGGAGTATGCTAAAACGATTTCATCCGGGGGCTCATTGGCAACGCATAAAATTACCCCGCCTGCCTTGAGTCAGCTACTCGAACGGGATTGCAATAAAGCGTTGGGTTTAGTAAAGGCGATTAAAATAAACGGTAATAATTCGCTTCGGTATGAGGTGGCAGATATCAAAACGTGGGCCAATCTGGGACTCTATTTTGCTCAGAAATTAAAAGGAGCGGTTGCTTTGCAAACGTACCGGTTAACGGGAAATACAAATGATAAACTACTGGCTGTTAAGTACTTGAAACAGGCGCTGAACCATTGGGATGCCGTTGTTGCCATTACCCGACCCCTTTACAACGACATGCCGCTGGTCCATTTCAGTGAGTCAAATGATTCACTTCGATTTCACTGGGAAAAACTCCGACCGGCCGTTGCCAACGATCTTAATATTGCAAAGAATGCGACTGTTAGTACCACTAATTAACCCTTACCTATATGAAAAGTTTAGTCCTTATTCTCACTTCTTTTTTGTTCTTCGAAGCGGCTGCCACGTGTGAAATTCCGTCAGAAAAATCGGTCACTAAACAGGAACGATCGGCCGATGAGCCGCTAAAAAAAAGAAAATCAGGAAGCCCGCTCGATCACTTACCCAAAAACATTCAGGTGTTGACTGGCTTCGGCGAACGGGCCGATTTTTCGCCTGACAATAAGCGGATTGCGTTCATGACAAAAAGTTTCGGCGACGCCATGGTGCTTGATCTGGCAACCCGCCAAGTTAAATGCCTGACCTGCAACGTACCGGCTGCAGTATTCCTGCGCGTAATGCACCTGTCGTCCGGCGATTATATTTTGATTGGCCCGGAAAAATTTGAAGATATTCGGATTAGCCGCTCAAGGGATAATGAACTTTGGTTTTTAAGCAAAGTGCCAGGGTCCAAGCCGGTTAAGCTAGGCGTAAAAATGAGCGAAGGCATGGCCATTTCGAAGAAAAGCATGAAGATCGCCTATTCGCAGGTACACGACCAGGCGCCAGACCTGTCCGAGAAAGCATCCCGGGTTGTCGTTTGTGAGGTTGATCTGTCCGGCGGCACGCCCAAACTGATTAACAAAAAGACCGTCTACGAAGGCACCGGTTATCCCTTCGAGGCACAGGATTTTTTCGATAATGACTCAAAAATGACGTTTGTGCGGTACGAACCCGTTACGGATGCTGCCGGAAAACAGACCGGCCTGAACGCGTCGACCATGACCCTCGACCTGAAAACCAACGAAGTTGTCAACCACTCCCAGAAACCGCAGACCTACAACGAATGCGAAGGGGTTTTTCCGGACGGTAAACACACGCTCGTCGAAGCCGACCGCCAGTGCGACTGGCTGGGAGGCAAGCGTGGCCCCGCGAATATCGATATCTGGAAACTAAGACTCGACGGAACCGGAAAGGACTTTGTTCGGCTCACCCACTTTAATGATTACGAGGGTGGTAAAGCGTCCAACCCAGTGGTATCGTCCGATGGCAAGCACATGGCCTTTCAACTAGCCAATACGGCTGACCCCGCTGGCGTTGGGTATGGGCTATTGCTGTATACGTTTCAAAAATAGGGAACGGTCCACTACCTGGACAGGCTGACCCCAAAGGACGAATTTTCTGTACTGTATATAGATAACACTGTTCGTGGGCCGGGCACTACATATTTTTAGAATAAGGCGCTAAAACGGGATCATACGAACCGGCTTTCTTTTTTATAAACACCTTACTGTCGATGGAGTACACGCAAGTCATTGATCCGCTGAAACACCTTGGGCTATCAGCTTTGGTCGCAGCGGTGCCGATCCTTTTTATATTCTGGGCGTTGATCATTCGGAGAATGAAGGGCTATAAGGCTAGTTTATTAACGCTGCTGGTCGCCCTGCTAGTCGCTATCCTGGTATATGGTATGCCGATCAAACTAGCTGCTCTGTCTACCCTGCACGGGGCCCTCTACGGGCTGTTTCCCATCTGCTGGATCATTATCGGTGCGGTATTTCTCTACAACATAACCGTTGCCAGCGGCCAGTTTGAGATCATCAAAAATTTCATGGCTTCTATTACACCGGACCGGCGCTTGCAGGCTCTATTGATTGCGTTCTCTTTCGGGGCTTTCTTAGAAGGTGCGGCCGGCATGGGAGCGCCGGTCGCCATTACGGCCTCCATGCTCGTCGGGCTGGGTTTCAATCCTCTCTATGCGGCTGGAATTTGCCTGGTGGCCAATACAGCCCCGGTAGCATTCGGGGCCGTTGGGACGCCCATTCTGATTGCCTCCCAAGTTTCGGATATACCCGAACTGGCTATTTCTCAGTTGGTTGGCCGAACGTTACCCATCCTGTCGGTAATGGTCCCGCTTTATTTAGTCACCCTAATGGCGGGTTTTAAGAAATCTATCGAAGTATTACCGGCCATTGTCGTTTCCGGGGTGTCGTTCGCGTTCTTCCAATGGCTTACTTCGAATTTCTTAGGCCCCATGCTACCGGATGTCATTGCGGGACTAGCCTCGATTCTGTGTCTGATGGTTCTCCTGAAGTACTGGAAACCTAAATCCGTGTGGCGTTTTCAGGAAGAGCCCCCGCAAACGATGGGAACGGACCTCAACTATTCTGCCGGTCAGGTTATCCGGGCCTGGACACCGTTTATGATCATGACGCTGATGGTGATTGCCTGGGGATTAGAGCCTGTCAAAAGCGCGCTGAATTCGATTGGCCATATTAAGTTTGCGGTTCCTGGTTTGCAGGATAGTCTGTTAAAGGCCGACGGAAGCCCACTGATCATTAAACCGTTTGAATTCAATTACCTGTCCAATCCGGGCACGGCGTTGTTACTGGCATCACTGATCTCGCTGCCATTGATTGGCATGAGTTACCGGCAGGCCGCTAAAGTTTACCAGGATACACTCGTTCAGTTGAAATTCTCCATCATCACCATCGCGTCTGTCGTTGGGTTTGCTTTTCTCACCAATAATTCGGGCATGTCGATTACTATGGCCATGGCTATGGCGAGTACGGGCGCGCTTTTTCCTTTCTTCTCGCCGGTTCTTGGCTGGCTGGGAGTGTTCCTTACCGGTTCCGATACGTCGGCGAATGCGTTATTCTGCAAACTTCAATTCACCTCGGCCGATGCCATTGGCGTAAACCCATTAGTAACGGTGGCGGCCAATGCATCGGGCGGGGTGACGGGTAAAATGATTTCGCCCCAGTCCATCGCCATTGGGGCCGCAGCCGTGGGGCTGGTGGGTCGAGAGTCGGAATTGTTTCGGTTCACGGTAAAGCATAGTTTTAGTATGCTGTTTGTGGTTTGTTTGCTTACTCTGATGCAGGCTTACCTGATTCCCTGGATTATTCCGACGTATACCCTGATGGCCGCCACCACAACCGCCGTAGCTTCCAATGTTTCAGCGGGCTTTCTGTACATAACCCTGTTGGCGATAATACTGGGAATGCTGGCTTTAACCGTCTTTTGGCTCAATCGAAAACGGACAAAGCTGGCCTGATCGACAATTGTTTAGTAAGTTATTCTACTTCGCGGCTTTAGTCTGGATAGAGCCTAAATAACCCTGATCCTATAGATTTATGACTGTTGGACTTTTTATTCCCTGCTACGTAAACCAGTTTTATCCCCAGGCCGCTATTGCCACCCTGCAACTCCTGCGTAAAGTAGGGGTCGAGGTGGTTTATCCGCCCCGGCAAACCTGCTGCGGACAGCCTATGGCCAACTCGGGGTTTGAGTACCTCACGCAGGAGTGCAACGATCTTTTTCTGGAAAATTTTTCCGGATTTGATTATATCGTGGCGCCCTCGGCCAGTTGTGTGCTGCATCTGAAGCAACACCTGCACTCGGCTGAGGAGCCGGAGCAGGCGGATCACGTCCGGTCGAGAATATACGAACTGGTCGAGTTTTTAACCGACGTACTACATGTTGAGCATCTGGAAGCCCGGTTTCCCCACCGTGTAGGAATCCACCAGAGTTGCCACGGGTTGCGGGGACTTTATCTGGCCCAAATGAGTGAACTCAATGCCCCGCCCTTTTCCAAACCAGTCCAGTTGTTGAACATGGTGGACGGCCTGGAACTGGTAATGCTGGACCGACCGGATGAGTGCTGCGGTTTTGGGGGCACCTTTTGTGTGGCCGAAGAAGCCGTATCGGTAAAAATGGGAAAAGACCGGGTAACCGATCATACCAAAAATGGAGCCGAGTACATCACCTCCGTTGACCTGTCCTGCCTGATGCACCTGGAAGGGATTCTGCACCGGAATAAAAGCGCCCTCAAAGCCGTACACATTGCCGAAATTTTGAACGCGACCGTATAATGGAAAAAGGAACGAAAGACCATGCCGCTCTGGCCGAGGCCTTTATCAATGACGAGGAACGTGTCGACTGGCACGACGGGGCGCTCTGGTGGATCAGGCAAAAACGGGATATTGCTTCCAAACAAATCCCAGAGTGGGAGGAGTTACGTGAAGCCGCATCCCGCATAAAAAGCAATGTACTCGCCAACCTCCATGACTACCTGCTACAGTTTGAGGCCAACCTGACAAAGAATGGCGTAACTGTGCACTGGGCCGCCGATGCGGAAGAACACAATGCAATCGTGTATTCCATTCTGAAGGCCAAAGACATTCGGCAGATGGTCAAGAGCAAATCCATGCTCACAGAAGAATGCCATCTGAACGAATACCTGATCGAACGGGGAGTCGACGTTATCAACTCCGACCTGGGCGAATACATTCAGCAACTGGATAATGAACCGCCCAGCCACATTGTGCTGCCTTGCATTCATAAACGGAAAGAGGAAATCGGCGAGCTTTTTCACGAACATCTGGGCTCCGAAAAAGGTCTGTCGGACCCAACCCTGCTGACGCGGTTTGCCCGTAGGCACCTGCGCAATGTTTTTATTACCCGCCGGGCGGCTCTGACGGGCGTTAACTTCGCGGTAGCCGAAACCGGCGAGTACGTCGTCTGCACCAACGAAGGAAATGCCGACATGGGGGCTCATCTGTCCGACGTGCAGATTGCTTCCATGGGGATCGAAAAGATCATTCCCCTGAAGGCCCATCTTGGCGTGTTTTTACGGTTGCTGGCCCGAAGCGCCACCGGACAGCCTATCACGATCTATTCCAGTCATTTCAAAAAGCCTCGTCCCGGTCAGGAAATGCACCTGATCCTAGTCGATATGGGGAGAAGCCGACAGTTGGGACGGGTCGATTTCCGGGATTCGTTGAAGTGTATCAAATGCGGAGCCTGCATGAATACCTGCCCGGTTTACCGGAAAAGCGGGGGTCTCAGTTATCATAATACCATTGCCGGACCCATTGGCGC
>JANXVQ010000754.1 GCA_025351545.1 Spirosoma sp. | reverse complement strand
ATAGTTTGCCAGGAATCGCGCCGGCTAATCAGGATGTAGCCCAGCCAGAACAGCAACAGGTTTTTTACAAAATAAGCCCAGTCGTTTAGTAGGGCGTGGGTTTCGTTAGGAAAGAATCCGCCCAATACCACATCGTTGAGTAGTAAAAAACCAACTAGCCACATAGCTCCACCCGGCCGGGCAATCAACCGACCAATCTGGTCTGTGAAGCGTTGGCCGCCATTACTTTTCAGCCATCGGAACACCGGGATACTCAATAGCGAATAGAAAAACAAGTAGCTGATAAACCACAGGTGATGCCAGCTAAAAGCCCCGCCCGTGCCCCCGTCCTGATAAACATGGAATTTAAATACCTCGGGGTAAAAATCAACATAACTTCCCGTAAACCTTCCCCGAAACAACCACTCAATATAAATTTGGGGCGGCACAATAACGAACATCCCAAATACCAGCGGTACAAACAGCCGTCTTACGCGCTCACCAGCATAGGCAGCAAATGAGCGTTTTTGTAAAGCAAAAAACGTTCCCGCACCCGAAACAAAAAACAACAGCGGCATCCGCCAGCGATGTAACCAGCGCATAACTTCTTCCATTACCGTACTGTGCTCAGCACTTTTAATGTGCCAGCCCCACGACACGTAAATCATGCCCGTGTGATAAAAGAGTAGGGTTAGAATGGCGATAAAACGGAGCCAATCCAGGTCGTAGCGACGAGCGGGACTAGTGGTAGGCAGCGTATTTCTTTCTATCTGAGAAAGATTGGATAGCGGTTGGTCAGCAGAAAACATGAGCAGAACTAAAATGAAGTTGATGGCTCAAATCTCCACATCTACGGCCCTTTATTACCTATCTCCCGGCAATGACGAAGTTCATGCCGAACGGGACGAAGTTGGATGCGGCCCAACAGATCCAACCGTTTGCCGGTATTGTGCCGGCGTTTGGTTCGTCAGCCGTTTAAAAGCCGTATGAAAAGCTGATGGTGAATTATAGCCAACGCGTTCGGCAATCTCGTCGATTTTGAGATGCGCCGTTGCCGATTCGTTGAGCAATCGCTGGGCCTCGCCGATCCGGTATGTGGCCAGCCAGTCGAAGAATGTTTGCCCAAGGCGGTCGTTGAGCAATTGCGACAAATTATGCGGACTGGTATCCAGCCGGGCGGCCAGTTTGGGTAACGACAGGTCACTATCGAGGTAAGGTTTTTCGGCTTCGAGCAATCGGGTGAGCTTGCCAAGAACAGCATCTTCTACTTCTTCCGACAAGGACGATTTTTCGTATTTCTTTTTGGGCTCCGCAACTATTTCCGGCAAGACTGGCGGCATGACTGGCTCATCAGCAAAATAGCTGGAGCCCGTCATAACTCGTATACTCGTAATATAAATGATCAGGGTTAGGTAGCAGGCCAGCAGGTAATCTCCCAGGTCTTCATAAAACTGCGGCTTGATAATGATAACCAGGGCAGGTAATATCAGAAACAATAAAGTCTGGTTACGCAACTGCGCCAACCGCACCGGCGAATTCTGCCAGAATGTCCGTCCCGCCCGACGATAAGCCTGATAAATAAGTACTAAAGCCAGTATGTTATACAGCAGGCAACTCACTGTCGTCAGCTCGTCAATATATTCCCGAAGACCAAAAAAATCCTCGTTTAGGTAATTAGGAGGTTCGGAAACAAAAGGAAGTTCGGGATGATAGGCGTTAAGATAATTATTGTATTTAACCTCTACAGGTTGATAAAGCCAGGAAATAGCGTTGACCGCCCAAAGAGCAGCAGGTAGAAAATGCCATCCCCACCGCTTCGGCAATCGCCCCCAAATTCGGGCAAAAACGAATAGAAAAAACAGCGGGGCCATCACAAAATTGAGGGGCTCCGAAAAGTCAACAATGTCTAGTGCCCGAAACATGTAATTGCTATAGCAGAGAAACATCTCTCCAATTACAGCCGATAAAGCCAGCATGAGACATCCCATGCAGCGGCCCGCTACACTCCGCCCCCGAGCGCCGGTCAGGAAGAAAATACCCAGAAAAATCCCCTGTGCTACACCCAGAAAAATGATAAGGGCGAATAAATCAAGATGAATGGGAAGGGTCTGCATTAGAACAACATTGCTTAATGCAAGGTAAAAAAAAGACCTATACGATTTCAAAAATCGCATAGGTCTGAACTACGTAAACCAAACTTATTATCGAATCTCAATTTCGAATGGTAACCGCATCTGGATGCCTTCCATCGTTTTGAGTTTTTTCATATACTTCACATACGGAGCTAGTTCACCCAGTTGTGCCTGAATTTTAGCCTCTTCATTGCCCCCGAATGAGTTCATCAGTTGCTCGAAAAACTCTTTTTTACGAGGCTGGTATCTCAGTTGGAAATCACCTTCTTTCAATTTAGCTGACTGAGCCGCCAGTTTAACAGCTTCGTCTAAACCACCAAGCTGGTCAACCAGGCCAATGGCTTTTCCCTGCGTACCGGTCCAAACTCGCCCACCCGCAATAGCCCGCAGACTATCGACCGGCAATTTCCGTCCGGCTGCGGCTTTGCTCGTAAATTCAGCATAAATCCGTTCCGTTGCCCGCTGCATGGTTTGTTTCTGGAAGGGAGTCATTTCATGCGTAGCCGATGGAAAATCGGCATTTGTATTCGTTTTTACGCGGTCGTAGGTGACGCCGAGTTTGTCTTTAAAGAAGTTTTCGGTGTTAAACAGCAGCGAAAACACGCCGATAGAGCCCGTAATGGTGTTTGGCTGGGCCACAATCTTGTCGCAGCCCATAAGCATGTAGTAACCGCCCGATGCCGCATAGTCAGACATGGAGCCGATTACGGGTTTGGCTTTTCGGGCCAGTTGGACTTCGCGATACATCACATCCGATGCCAGAGCACTGCCCCCACCCGAGTTAACACGCAACACAATGGCTTTCACTTTATCGTCTAACCGAGCTTTACGAATCTCTTCTACAATCGTTTCGGACCCGATGCTATTATCACCACTCTTACCCGAATGAATGTCGCCCGAGGCAATAATTACCGCAATACGGTTACTGCCGCTACCCTCGTCACTTTTCTTCTCTGAATTTTCATATTTTTGCAGCGAAACGTAATTAATTTTCTTCTTTTCTTCGACGCCTAACTGCTTACGGATCAAGTTTTCCAATTCATCCTGATACCCAACATTCGTAACGAGTTTCGTACGCAGGGCATCGGCAGGTTTTTGAATGGTCAACTCATCGGCGTAGCGTTTAAGCGAGTCAACCCGCAGGCCCCGGCTCTGTGCTATGCCAACCAGCATATGGTTGTTTATCGAGCTCAGGAACGAATTCACCTGCAAGCGATTGGGGTCGCTCATGTTCTCGCGAATAAACGGCTCAACCGCACTTTTGAAATCACCTACCTTGAAAATTTCCGGCTTGATCCCCAGTTTATCAAGTGTTCCTTTAAAGAAGGAAAGTTCGGCATTGAGGCCGTTCCATTCTAAATCGCCCGCGGGGTTCAAGTAAATTTTATCGGCTACCGATGCAAGGTAATACCCTTTTTCGGTCATCGTCTCGGCATAAGCGTACACAAATTTTTTCGACCCTTTAAAGTCAATCAACGCCTTTCGAACCTCCTCAAGAGAAGCCCAGCCTGCCATCGGATTTTCGGTTTGCAGGTAAATACCTTTGATATTTTTATCGTCTTTAGCCTCTTTCAAGGTCTTTTTGAACTCAATCAGGCCAATAGCATCACCTGAGCCACTAAGCGGCCCAAAGCCGTTGAACGGATTATCGACACTGCGCTCTTCAATAGGTTTGTCTAAATCTATTTTCAAGACCGTATTTTCCTTGACGGTGGTCTTTTTTTCAGAAGAGGACATGGCTGTTCCTATGCCAACCAGGATCAGAAACCCGATAAATGAAAACAATAACAGACCTACAATTGTGGCCAGAACGTATTTAAGAAACTGTAGCATGAAAACAAATGAGTAAAAGGCCCTTGCTTAACAGGCCATATACAAATATAGCCCGGAAGTAAGTTTCCGGGCTATAAAAGTGTTGAGTATAAGAAAATGGCGGACGAATGGCGTAAACCTTACATCAGCTTATAATCGGAAACAGACGTTTGAATAACTTCCCAGGCTTCGGCCTGTCCGTATATGTTAGCCAGTTCCATAACGGCGGGTTCGTCGGGCAGGTTTTTATACGTCATAAAATAGTGCCGTAACCGTTTTACCACCGCTTCGGGCAGTTGGGCAAGCTCGGTATATTGGCCATACATGGCATCGCCTTTGAGAACGGCAATAATTTTATCGTCGGCCTCTCCCTTGTCAATCATCCGAAAACCACCGATAGGAATAGCCTGTAAAATAAGGTCGCCGTGGGTAATTTCACGTTCGGTTAGCACACAAACATCGAGTGGGTCGCCATCGCCATGTTCAACGATTCTACCCGATTTTTCACTCGCTAAACGAGCAATCTGTTCGCCACAAAATGTTTGCGGAATAAAGCCATACAGCGCAGGAAGCACGTTGGAATATTGCTGAGGTCGGTCGATTTTGAGGTAGCCCGTATTCTTATCGATCTCGTACTTAACGGTATCGGTCGGTACAATCTCAATAAAGACTGTAACTTGTTTAGGAGCTAAATCGCCTATTGGAATACCATGCCAGGGATGGGCTTTAAAATTACTCTTCATTGTTTTTTTACTGAGAAATTATGATCTATTGATAAATAAAGGCCGACTACACCGGCATATTTTGTTCTGAAAAGCCGACCTTTTCGGCCACTAATTGGTCAGTAGACCGGCTCAGGCTCTGCCGAACGAGCATTTCACCCACAAATCCGGCCAGAAATAACTGAACGCCCAGAATAATGGCGACCAGACCGAAAAAAAACAGGGGATTATCGGTCACATTTCTAAACTTCGCCCCTTGTGCAATATTGATAAGTTTCTCAACAATGAGCCACACGGCAAGTATTGAACCAATAAAAAACGACAGTGTTCCGAAGGTTCCGAATAAATGCATCGGCCGCTTGCTGAACCTATGTACAAAGGCGATAACCAGCACGTCCAAGAACCCATTCACGAAACGTTCCAATCCAAATTTGGTTGTGCCATATTTTCGGGCCCGGTGTTGAACAACTTTCTCGCCAATGCGACTGAATCCATCCCACTTAGCGACAATAGGCAGATTTCGATGCATGTCGCCATACAGAGAGGGAGCAATCGTTTTTACGACCTTTTGCCGATAGGCTTTCAGGCCGCAATTGAAATCGTGGAGCTGTACGCCCGAGATCCAGCGCGAAACTGAGTTGAACAGTTTGGTCGGCAGCGTTTTTGTAATGGGGTCATACCGTTTTTGTTTCCAGCCCGATACGAGGTCATATTTTTCCTCCGTAATCATACGGTATAACTCCGGAATTTCGTCGGGACTATCCTGCAAATCGGCGTCCATTGTAATGAC
Source organism: Spirosoma sp. (assembly GCA_025351545.1). GTDB lineage: Bacteria > Bacteroidota > Bacteroidia > Cytophagales > Spirosomataceae > Spirosoma. The sequence goes on along the minus strand of JANXVQ010000754.1, from coordinate 18,474 downwards.
AACCTGCCCCCGTGACGCCTGAAAGCCGGTTTGCAGACCGGCGGTTTTGCCATAGTTACGGTTAAATCGAATACCGCGCACATTCGGATTACGGTTCGACAGATGCTCGATAACAACCCACGAGTCATCGGTGCTGCCGTCGTCAACGAACAGTATTTCGTACGTAAAGTGATTTTCCGTCACGACCCGCACAATCCAGTCGTGCAGTTCGGGCAGCGACTCATCTTCGTTGTAAAGCGGAATCAGAACGGTTAGTTGAAGCAATTCAGTCATGTATTAATGAGACGATGTGCTCTATACGCTGGTAACGTATTTTGCGCATCAACAATTCTCCGTTGCAAAGGTCGTAAAGAGAATCAGAATATTAGGTAAAAATCACGGAGTAATGACCGAAATTCTGCTGTGTATGTCTCTTTGGGCCCTGCCACACTTGGTTCGGGTCTCCCGCTGAGTTCATGAATAGTCAATGTTTCGTCGGGCATCAGGGGATTTTCGAACGAAAAACCAGTTATGACCCGAAAGGGCACCTTTTGAGCGTGGTGCCGGATCAACAGTCGCTTAAATGAACGTAAGCCAGTTTTTTTTGCTAAGTCAGCCAGTTTTTCGGCTTCATAGGGCGGCAGCAAAACCCACCATTGACCATCCGGTTTCATCAGTCGGACGACAGCCTCAATCAGTTCCGAAAATGGCATTTCGTCAGTATGCAATGCCCGATTTAAAGCGGCATCAGGTGACCGTAAATGATTGGTAAAAAAAGGCGGATTTGTGAGGATACGGTCGTAGCCACTCTCAGATTGAAAATCCTGTATGCGTTTATGCACCACTTGTATCCGATTGGCAAACGGGCTGGCTGCTACATTTTCCGTCGCCTGACCAAAAGCGGCATCATCTATTTCAACCGCATCCACTATTGCTTTCTGGTTACGTTGGGCGGACATAAGGGCCAGCAAACCCGTTCCAGTGCCAATATCGAGAATACGCGTTCCTGCCACATCAGCATAAGCGCCCAACACGCAGGCATCCGTACAAACCTTCATGGCCGTGCGATCTTGCTGAATTATGAATTGCTTAAACGTGAACATCTGAATTGAACCGGCAACCCGGCAGAATTTATTTCCGACCAAAATCTGCCGGATTTTCACCCCAAACGGTGGTTTCCCACTTTAAAACCGGGTTGGCGAATCGGTGGGTCTGGAGCCAGGTTTCGGCCCGACTAAGAAGTTCGAATAGTTCGGTGTTGCGGGCGGTTGCCTCAAGTTTAGTATTGGCTTTTTTCTTTTTCACCCAACCGATAGCCGTTCGGGAGTCTGAATAAACCGGAATATTACTATTCTTTTGATCGAGCAACGCCAATGCGTGAACAATGGCCAGAAACTCACCGATGTTGTTCGTGCCGTCGGTATAAGGACCTTTCAGAAACAGTTTTTGTTTCGTTGCCAGATATATTCCCTGATATTCCATATCGCCGGTGGCCGTGTTCCAGGCCGCATCGACAACCAAACTGTCCTGAATGGGCAAGCCAACCAACCCGGCTAATTTACCCTGTTTGGCAGTTGGCTTGGGCGTCTGACCGATGTGCGCATGGGGTTTTTCGCTGTAGGCTTTTAACGCGGCCGGTTTGCTATCGAACGATTTAAATAATGGTTTGGCAAACCCATCGGTCTGGGCTTTGGCTTCATCCCAACTGTCGTAGACGCCGGGCTTCCGGCCGTGCCAGACAACGTAAAATTTTGGCTTTTTTTCGGCCATAGAGAAATTTCTTTCCGCAAAAGTAAGAACACAACTACGTTTACAAACCTCTTTTCTCCCAATTCTGCTTGCAAATGAAAAAGCCTTACATCAGCAAGGCTTTTTCATCCGTGTATTTTGGTGCTCTATTTATCGTCGCTTCTAGCTATCCAAAGCAAATAACGCCCTTCTGACGGGATAGAACGAAATTCAAAGTCGTGTGCCAGTTTATTTAACCCTAGTTGAAGATCGAGACCGCGTACCGATACCCCGTGGCCCGTTCCGGCGGCTAAAGGATTCAGGTTTTTAATTTTAAAACCGATTGTTTGGCCGCTTGCCAGTCGCAGGTAAAATAAGGTAACTCTAACCGATGGGCGTTGAGATTGATTAGCTGGTCAACCCATAGATTTAGCCGATTGTTCGGCAAATTTCGCAAATGGGAACTCTGTTAACTCCGCTCCTCCCACACCTGCGCTATGTTCACAATTACGGCAACAGCCTTTTGCATATCCTGCACCGATACCCACTCCTGACGTGAATGAAAGGCATGTTCGCCCGCAAAAACATTAGGGCACGGCAAACCCATAAATGATAACCTCGACCCATCTGTACCGCCCCGAATGCTGCGTCGTTCGGCCGACAGACCCGATCTCCGAATAGCTTCGAGCGCGTTTTCAACTACCGTTGGGTACTGGTCCAATACATCTTTCATATTGCGGTACTGCTCTTTCACCACAAACTGAGCCGATGAACCAGGGTAATTGGTCAGCACGTCGTTCAACTGGTTTTGCAGGTAGGTTTCCTTTTCCTGTAAGCCTACTTCGGTAAAGTCGCGGATGATGAATTCCAGCACCGCCTTATCCTGATTTCCCTCCATGCGTGTAGGATGGACAAAGCCTTCTTTCAGTTCTGTCGTTTCGGGCGAGAGCGCATTTTTGGGTAAGACAGCGAGCAGATCAGCCGCAATTTTCAGTGCATTTTCGAGCTTTCCTTTTGCAAAACCGGGGTGCGTACTCACGCCTTGAATGGTTATCTTGACGGCATCGGCCGAGAACGTTTCATCTTCCAGCGTGCCCAGTGCTTCGCCATCAATGGTGTAGCCGAAATCGGCACCTAGTTTCTGAATATCAACCTTTTCGGTGCCGCGACCAATTTCCTCATCAGGTGTAAAGAGCAGCCGGATTGGACCATGTTTGATCTCTGGATGTGTCAGCAAATAATTCGCTGCATCCATAATTTCAGCCAATCCCGCTTTATTATCAGCACCCAGCAAGGTTGTGCCGCTTGCCGTAATAATGTCATTACCAATCTGGTTCCGAAGGTCGGGGTGGTCGGCAACACGAATGAGTTGTGTCGTATCATCCGGCAACACGATGTCTGCGCCAGTCCATTGCTGATGAACAATTGGCTTCACGCCCGCGCCAGTCACATCGGGCGACGTATCGACGTGCGAGCAAAAACAGATAACAGGAATGTTTGACTTATCTGTATTTGCCGGAATAGTTGCATACACATACCCCCATTCGTCCAGTTCGGCATCGGCAATACCCATGTCGAGCAATTCCTGCACCAGCACCCGGCTCAGATCTTTTTGCTTTTCGGTACTCGGATTCGTAGTCGATTGCGGGTCCGACTGCGTGTCGATCTGCACGTAACGCAGGAAGCGGTCAACGGCGGTAAACTGATAGTTTTTCATACTATTTCTTAATACATTACTACGACGAAACAACTATTATACAGACCTTTACAGAGCTACCTCCAATATTTCCTCCAAATCGGCTGGGGAGTAATTCACGCTTTTAAGGGTTTTGTGATCAGCGTCGCGGTAGACCAGAAATTTGCCATCCGATTCAATAAAATGGCAGGGAACTCCTTTGGCCTGATATTGCGCTACGGTGGCTTCGGCTTCGGCAACCGTCAGGCAGGCTTTGCTCATATTTGAGCGTTGTACTTCATCGAATAATGCCTTGAATTTATCACCTAGTCCAAATTCAAGCACGGCGCCCGACAACACATATTGCAAATCGCAAAGGGCATCAGCAACAGCCACAATGTCGCCATCGGCAATGGCTTCGCGCAGTTCGTCAAGTTCTTCAGCCAGTAAGGAAACCCGCAATTGGCTACGCGCTTCCGACGGAATTTGGGGTATTTCTAAAACAGGAGCATGAAAGGTGCGGTGAAATTCAGCGACCTGGTTAAGCGAATCGGGTTGTTGCATGATGGGGGATAAATAGTGGACACTGAATAAAGGATAAACTCCTTATCAATTAGTCAGTGTCCACCATCAATTATGTGTTTAATCTTCGTCTTCCTCGCTGGTGAAGGAATAAAGTGTGGTATCGAGCGATAATGTGTTTGCTTTGAAATGAACGATGAAGTTTTCGATTACCTCATCAGTTATTTCTTCAACGTTCAGGCAAACATCTAAAGCAATGCCATAGTCGGATTCCATATCGACTTCAACGTGCTCCTGCACCTTAACGGTCTCCGTTTCTTCAATCTCCTCGATGATTTCGGTTAGGGCGGTTTCGGCCTCCTCCTCCAGTTCGGGCGTAATTTTGTAGCTGAGTTCGCGTTCTTCGGGCGGTACGTAGGTTGGGAACGTTTTTTGCACCTGTTCAACCGCCATTTCATACACTAAACTGCTGTGGTGCAGACGAAGCGTATACACCAGCGTATCGAAAATAACCTCCTGGCCCTGGTACTGTCCCGGAAACTGAACATGTACACATTCGCCGGCTTCCAGCACGTTCAGGTCATCGTCTTCTACATAAATAAACGATTTACCTTCCTGCTTACACTCATCTTTGAGTGCGCTTATTTCCTCCGGGTCGAACCCCTCATTTTTGTAATTTGCCATGCAACAAAAGTAGTAGATATTAGGCAATCGACCACGCAGGCAAAGTTGAAAGACCAGTCAGGCAAGCCAACAAACTGATTTATACACACACTAACTGGTCTGATTTTCTGCCAAATTTTATTAGAAATGCCCTTTCCCTGTTTCAATGAACTTTCCTCAAACAGCAACAGAGTGAACAAAATCTGCGTATTCAATATAGCTTTACCTATGTATTTGATCAAACCACACCGCTACGATGAGACACATCTCACTTCTTTTTTTCCTGATCGGTTTGCCAATATTTACATGGGCTCAGGAGGTTGTGATTGATACAAATTACTACGCCCCACCACCCGTAGTGCATCGGCCAGTGCTGATGGCCGACCCTGACCAGAACACCAACCACCATCGACATAATAAACATCCCGATAGTCGACGCGACTTGCTCGATCAACTTAACGAAGTGCAAACGTGGTATGTGGGCGCAGAAAGTGGCTTTCGCAGTGACGGCAGTATACTAAGTAATTCACTCGGCCAATTGGTAAGCAATCCTACGCTGACTAAATTCGTTTGGGGTGTATTATTGGGCTACACCTACCGGAATGCATGGACCATTGAAGCGGGTTACACCCACGCTCCTATTCACCTGAACATTTCGATTGTCAACGGCTCAACTCCGCTTGTTTTCAATTACCAGAATAGTGGCTATGGTATTCCTGTGCGCGTGAAACGGCGTATTGGGTCTCGGAACCGGGTGGCGAACGGCACAGGTTTCTGGATCACCGGAGGGGCCTGGCTAACCCCTAATGGCGACGGACAAAAGGGGAGCTTTCACCTGATTGGCTATAACTACCACGGCAGAAATCAAACTGATACACTGAGGCTTACTAATACAACTACCGTTTCTAACCGTATAACAGGTATTGCCGAACTGGGGATTGACTATGCAGCCCGGCTGTCTCCTTATCTGGAGCTGGGTTTTTACGTCCGCAAATATTGGGGACTTGGCAACGCACTACGATCGGATCTGGTTTATACTGTTAATAATAGGGCGCAACAACAAGCCACCATTAGAGCCGATGGCTCAGGCTGGGGCCTGGGGCTTTCATTACGTTATATTTATGGGAAACAACACGAAATGAAAAAGCCCCAAAGTTAGGGCCGCTTCAAACGCTCCATATTACCCATCACAATTCGTCAGCAAATCCAGGTTTTCAGCCACCTTTATTTCACGAAAGGACAATTGGCAAAGCCTTACAGTACCTTTGATACTAGTCAACGGCTGGCAATAGTTGCCACCAGCGCCCACCGATAATGAAACTTGCCCCAAAATCAATACTTACAGGACTTAAACGAGTAGGCCTCGGATTAGGCAGCGCAATGCTGCTAGCCAGCCTGTTACCTTACTTGTTTCCAACGTTTTTTACCGAAAAGATTAGCGACTGGACAGCCAGCCACCTTAAAGGCAAATTGGTCTTTTCGCACGCAACGCTGTCCTTTTTTGCGCATTTCCCTAATCTAACATTAACACTTTATGATATTACCCTCAACGGTTCCGCTCCGTTTCAGAACGATACGTTACTGGCAGCCCGCGAAATCAGCCTGGGCGTTGACGTATCAAGCTTGTTTAATCAGCGAATCACCATCGACAAAGTATTCCTGACCGACGGCCAAATCAATGTTCAGGTAGACAAACAGGGTCATGCCAATTATAACGTATACGCATCCTCAGCCGATTCTTCGGCAACCACGACCAACGACAGTAGCACAGCCCTCACTATCGAAAAAATACAGATTGAACGAACTGATATACTTTATAATGACCTGTCCATTCCAATGCGGATCAAGGCAAAGGGGGTATTATACGAAGGAAAAGGTGATCTGAGCAAATCGATCTTTGATCTCTATACGCATACTCACATTGATTCGGTCGATCTGTATTACGACCATCAGCCCTACGTGCTGGGAAAACGTGTTGATGCTGATCTGATTACGCAGATTAATACAAATTCACTAGCCCTTGGGTTTGCAAAAAATGATCTGAAAATTAACAAACTCCCGGTTAAGTTTAACGGGAAATTTGTTTTCCTTCGCAATGGCTACAGTATGGATTTCAACATTAATGCCGTTGAAACCGATCTGCAAAATATTATTACAGCCTTGCCGCCTGAGCTTCTGCGATGGTCAGAAAAAACCGATATACATGGCTTCGGGACTTTTACAGCCTCGCTGTCGGGTCAGTATGTAGCGGTTACAAATACCAAACCTGATTTACAGGTCAATATTAAATTACGAAATGGCTTTATTGCCAACCAAAAAGTACCCTCTCCTGTTCGAAATTTGTGGCTCGATTTGTCGGCCAAACTTCCCAATCTGAATCCCGAAAAACTGGAGTTAAATATGGATTCGCTCTACTTTACAATTGGCAAGGACTTTTTCGCTTCCCATTTACGAATAAAAGGACTCAGTAAGCCAAGCATTCACACCGTCATTGATAGCGATATTGATCTGGAAAAGTGGGACAAAGCATTTGGCATTCCATCGTTTGATATAAAAGGCAGGTGTCGGCTGCACGTGCGGGCCGACGGGGCTTATACAACCGCGCTGAAACGCACTGGTCTGCGTAAAGTAGAGCGGGTGATTACCAGTATCCCGAGTTTCACGATGACGTCCTCTCTGGCGAATGGTTATTTTAAATATGCGTCTCTGCCTCAACCTATTCATGATATTAACTTTACACTCGATGCCGCCTGTCCCGATCACAACTATCGACATGCTCATCTGGCTCTGGAAAATATACGGGTGAAAGCACTGAAAAACGGGATCAGTGGATTCGTCAAAATCAGTAATGCCAAAGATTTTTCCGTTGACGCAAATCTGCAAGCCCTCATTCACTTAGCAGATATTAAATCATTTTATCCGCTCGATAGCCTGAAACTAATTGGCGACCTATCTATTCAGGCTCGAACCCAGGGACAGTATAAACCAGATAAACGTCAGTTTCCAGTTACCAACGCTACCGTACGGCTCACGGATGGCTCCATTCAGACTAAATATTACCCGCACCCGGTAGAGCATATTCAGGTCAGTGCCAATATACATAGCCGAACACCATCCTTACGTACCTTAACGGTTGCTTTAACACCCATCTCGTTTTGGTTTGAGGGGCAACCGTTTCAGTTACAGACCAAGTTACGAAATTTCGATAACCTGACGTACGCCGTCACCTCACGGGGTATCATCGACGTGGGAAAACTGTATAGCGTGGTAGCCCAGCCCGGACACGACGTAAAGGGCACTATTCAAACGAATTTATCGCTGCGGGGAAACCAGCAAGACGCGATGGCCGGGCGGTATGACCGACTTTTCAATAGAGGAACGTTACAGGTTCAGAGCCTGACGCTTTCATCAGATTTATTTTCCCTACCCTTTTTAATTAAAACCGGCCTGTTTCGTTTTGCGCAGGACAAAGTATGGTTCGACCGATTTAGCGCTGTTTATGGCTCCTCTACAATAACTATGAACGGCTACCTGACCAATATCATTAATTATGCGACCCGACCTAAAGCTACTTTACAAGGCAGTTTCACATTGACCAGCAAAGCTATTAACGTTGATGAATTCGTGGCTTTTTCAAGCAAATCACCGACAGCCTCCGTCCAGACAGCACAGCCTACGGGTGTCGTAATCGTTCCAGATAATTTGTCTGTTGAGGTCATGGTTACGGCCCAACAAGTCAATTATCATGGCTTGGTACTTCGAGATGCCAAGGGACAAATGGTGGTCGATAGTGGTCGGATTAAGCTCCGGCAAACTGGCTTTACTCTGGTCGGGACGCCCGTTGTGTTTGAGGCCACATACCAGAGTCTATCCCCTAAACTGGCTTCATTCGATTATCATATCAAGGCCAGCGATTTTGATATCAAACGGGCCTACCGCGAAATTTCGCTGTTCCGTGAACTGGCAACGTCGGCGGCACGCGCCGAGGGTTTGGTTTCGTTAGATTATCAATTGAGAGGCAATCTGGATGCGTCTATGCAACCAGTTTATCCATCACTCACAGGCGGTGGCGTGTTATCGGTTCGAAAAGTCAAAATGAATGGATTTCGCCTGTTCGGTGCGGTGAGTACTAAAACCGGCCATGATATCAGTAATCCGGATTTATCGAATGTTACGCTCAAGTCTACAATTGCTCAGAATACCATTACGATTGAGCGTACTAAAATGCGCGTTGCTGGCTTTCGGCCCCGACTCGAAGGGAAAGTAGGACTGGATGGCCGGTTGAATCTACTATTCAGATTAGGCCTTCCACCACTGGGCATTTTGGGTATCCCCATGATAATAACGGGTACACAGACAAATCCCAAAATACGTATGGGCAGAAGCCAGGAAAAGGACGAGGTAGATTAGTAGTCGCTTTCCGAAGCTTATTATGGAGCAGTGAATTTATTTCTTCCGGGGGTTATCCAGTTCATTATGACTGCTTCGGCCAGATCAATGGCCGCGTTAACAGGGGCCAAATTCACATGATCAAGTGTATCGTCGGGCTGGTGAATACGGGGCATTTGGCCATCGGCATCTAACGCGCATAAAGCCAATACGGGAATTTTATTGCGTACAAACCAGACACTATCAAAGTCGGCGGTGTGCCAGCATCCAACCTGCGCCCGGTTCTGAAATGCATCTGTTTTAAGCAACTGTCGGGCTATCCGGGTTGGCTCGTTCTTGTAATAGATTGGCTCGATAGTGCCCGTCTGTTCTATAACGGTCAATTTCCCAGCCCCAAGCGTATCGAAATTAATGGCCATCGTTTGAGCCCGATTCCATTTTCGTTTGTATGCTTCGACATAATAATAGGCACCAATCATCCCAACTTCTTCGGCACTAGTCAGAACCACTTCCACATCCAGATTAGGCAAATTGATTTGTCGGAGCCGGTCGGCGGTGGCCAGAGCGGCTGCCACACCCGTTGCGTTGTCGCTGGCTCCGTTCGCGTAACCTTTGAGCCAGTATCCCGCCGTACCAACAATTGCCTGAACAACAAAATACGCCATCAGCGCATAGCGTAAATAGATGATGTACGGCAGGCCAGCGCCAGCAACTTCAGCCAGAGCGGCTACGCCTGCCAGCAACATCAGACTTAGCGAGATTATGAGCGATGGTCGAGAATTGGCCTGTTGTTTTGTCCCGTAGAACAACGAAATCGGGGCCGTGTCGTAGTGCGCCATCAAAATCACCTTCTGCCTATTCTCCACGTCTCCACTCGCGGGCCAATGCCCAATAACATTATGCGCTGTGTGCTGAGCGGGGAACTTGACAATGAACGAGTACCGCCAGTTGAAATACAGCCAGGACAACCAGATAAAATACCAGACCAGTCCAATGGAAACGCCCGTAACCGGCACTAAAGCCAGCCCGGTTAACAATCCACCAATTAACCAATAAAAAATTGTGGCATAAGTTCCGGGCGTTTGAAAGGGCTCCTTACGCACATTTGCCCCCATGTCTGACAAGTATGTTTCCAATAGTCGGGCCGCTTCGACTTCGTTTGCAGTAGCCGCTCCCCGGTGAGGTAAAGCACTGGTTTTTAAAAGTATATCTTTAATTAACAGCGTCATGTAGTCGGTATTTTTGGGTAGGCAGGTGCTTCTGATTCAGCACGATTCTAAGTTGGTGAAGAACCAACTTGACAAGCATCATTTCTTTTCTTCGTCCCGCACTTTATTTCATAGACCATATTCCGGAGATATGGTCTATGAAACAACCCCTTCTGATGGTCTAAATCTTTATTTAATAAATAGCAACTCCCGGTACTTCACCAACGGCCAGTCTTCGTCGTCCACGACTTCTTCGAGCTTGTCCACTTCATAGCGTATAATATCAAAGTGATCTTTCACTTCCGTTGCGTAGAGTTTGGCCCGCTCACTGGTGTCGGTCACATTGTTGGCTTTCTTACGGGAAGCGACCATAGCCTCCACACTTTTTTTAATGACAATGACGCGGGTCGAAATTTCGCGCAAAATATCCTTGATCGGTTCAGATTCGGCTATCATACCCAGTTCAACCAGGTTCCGCGCTGTTTCGGCCAGTTTATTCTGATATTTCAGTGCCGTTGATACGATGTGGTTCATCGCCAGATCGCCCATCACCCGCGACTCGATCTGCACATTTTTGATGTACTTTTCGAGCTCAATCTCATAACGGGATTCCACCTCGGCATGATTCATAACACCAGTCCGCTCAAATAGCGCCAGTGATTCAGGTTTCACAAAAACACCCAATGCCTCGGGCGATGATTTGATATTTGACAAACCCCGTTTGGCGGCTTCTTCGATCCACTCGTCAGAGTAACCGTTTCCTTCAAATAAAATTCGTCTGGAGTTGGTGTAGTATTCTTTCAGAATATCGACAATGGCCAGTTCCTTCTTTTCGCCTTTGATCAGTCGGGCATCGAGATCGGTTTTGAACTTGTTTAGCTGGTCGGCCACAATCGCGTTCAACACGGTCATTGTCGAGGCCGAATTAGCGGCACTGCCCACAGCTCGAAACTCGAATTTATTTCCTGTAAAGGCAAACGGCGACGTACGGTTACGGTCGGTATTGTCGCGCATCAGGCTTGGAATCCGGTTCAAGCCGAGCTTATAATACACGTTATCACCCTTATTAACAGTCACTTCTGACTTTGTTTCCAAATCGTTGAGCGCTTGCGTTAGCGACTCGCCCAAAAATATGGAGACGATTGCCGGTGGTGCTTCGTTAGCGCCGAGCCGATGTTCGTTTCCCGCCGAGGCAATACTGGCGCGGAGTAAATCGGCATTATCGTGAACCGCCTTAACAACGTTTACCAGAAAAGTCAGGAAGCGTAAACTTTCTTTTGGTTTTGTACTGGGTGCCAGAAGATTAACACCCGTATTAGTCCCCATCGACCAGTTGTTGTGTTTACCACTGCCATTTACGCCCGCGAAAGGTTTTTCGTGAAAAAGCACTTTTAGGTTATGCTTCTCCGAGACTTTCTCCATCAAATCCATCAGCAGCGCATTATGATCGACGGCCAGATTGACTTCTTCAAACGTTGGCGCTACCTCAAACTGGCCCGGTGCCACTTCATTATGACGCGTCCGAACGGGCATCCCCAGCTTCATGGCCTCGAACTCAAAGTCTACCATAAACGCGTTGACACGGGGCGGAATTGATCCAAAATAGTGATCTTCCAGTTGTTGTCCACGTGCGGGTGCGTGCCCAAACACCGTTCGTCCGGCCAGAACCAGATCAGGTCGGGCATAGAACAAAGCCCGGTCAACGACAAAATATTCCTGTTCCGGGCCGAGTGTTGGTATTACTTTCGTGATGTTCCGGTCGAAATACTGACACACGGCTGTGGCAGCTTTGTCGAGGGCATTAAGCGCTTTTAACAAAGGCGTTTTGTAATCCAGAGCCTCACCCGTATAGGAAATGAAGACCGACGGAATACAAAGCGTTTTACCACCCGCTCCATTTTCCATTAAAAACGCGGGCGACGATGGGTCCCAGCCCGTATAACCCCGAGCCTCGAACGTATTGCGAAGTCCTCCGTTTGGAAACGACGATGCATCGGGTTCCTGCTGCACCAGCGCACTCCCTTTAAATTTCTCGACCGCTTTACCATCTAACGTAAGGTCGAAAAAAGCGTCGTGTTTTTCGGCGGTTTCACCCGTCAATGGCTGAAACCAGTGCGTATAGTGCGTAGCACCTTTTGACGTTGCCCACGATTTCATGGCGCCGGCCACTTCATCGGCAATAGTCCGGTCAATCTGACCATTTGTGCTGATAGCCTCTGTTACTTTCAGATACGCTTCGGGCGAAAGCAGCGTCCGCATCACTTCATTATTAAAGGTATAGCTGCCAAAAAAATCACCTACGCGCTCGGTAGGCGCGGCTACCGGTACGGCATGGCGGCTTTGCGCAATTTCAAGAGCTTTAAAACGGAAATTAGACATTATAAAGGTTTAGGCGGTTTTAGACTGAAATTTAACCAAACATACATGCCTTGAGCACCGATTACAATGGATAGTACAAAAAAAGCCCGCTCACTTTCGCAACCGGGCTTCTCAATTATTTATTTTAGCTTATGCTTCTTCGAGCACCTCAGCCGACTTAACGGTTTTGATGATTACAGCCGCTACTTTATACGGATCAGCCGCCGAGTTTGGACGACGATCTTCGAGCCAGCCTTTCCAGCCGCGTTCTACCGTAGCAATAGGAATACGGATCGATGCGCCCCGGTCTGAGATACCATACGAGAACTGATCGATAGACTGGGTTTCGTGTTTACCCGTCAGGCGCAGTTCGTTGTCGGCACCATATACCGCAATGTGTTCTTTGATAATAGCCGGTGGCGCAAACGACTTGCAAATTTTATCGTACACGTCTTTGCTACCCGATGTGCGAAGCGCTGTGTTCGAGAAGTTAGCGTGCATACCCGATCCATTCCAGTCAGTGTCGCCCAAAGGCTTGCAATGCCAGTTGATAGATACGTCATATGATTCGCCAATGCGCTCCAGCAGATAACGAGCGATCCAGATCTGGTCACCAGCATCTTTTGCACCTTTAGCAAAAATCTGAAATTCCCACTGGCCCGTTGCCACTTCAGCATTGATACCTTCTACGTTTAGACCGGCATCCAGGCAAACATCGAGGTGTTCTTCAACGATGTTACGGCCATAGGCGTTTTGTGCACCAACCGAGCAATAGTAAGGGCCTTGCGGGCGAGTTGGGAAACCTTCTTCAGGAAAACCAAGTGGCTTGTCAATAGCCATATCCCACAGGAAGTACTCCTGTTCAAAACCAAACCAGAAATCGTTATCGTCGTCTTCAATCGTAGCACGACCATTTGAAACGTGAGGAGTACCATCGGCGTTCAACACTTCGCACATAACGAGGAAGGCGCTTTTACGCTGTGGATCAGGACAAATGTAAACTGGTTTCAGCAAACAGTCTGAAGAAACACCCTCGGCCTGTCCGGTCGAGGAACCGTCGAAAGACCACATAGCGCAATCTTCGAGTTCACCCGAGAAATCAGCTTCAATTTTAGTTTTGGAACGCAGGCTTTGCGTGGGCTTATAGCCATCGAGCCAAATGTACTCTAACTTCGACTTTGCCATGATTGCAGTGGAATTGAATTGAATAGGGGTTTTGTACGATACTATCAGCAAATATAGTACGGCTTTACAATAAAATATAAATGCCAATATACCCTTTAGCCATATTTCTTACCGGTTTTGCGGAAATATTATAATTAAAATTCGTTTGGTACAGTAATCAACCATATTTACTGTAAAATATTATGACATTGCAATTCAATCCGGCAAGACAAAAAAATTCATGTATAGGCCACATGTAGCCTTAGGAATCGTCTTATTTCAGTGGAAATTATATATTTTCAGCCTGATAGCCTTCTCTGAGAAGTTTATGTTGTATGGCAATACAGTTAAAAATCCATTAAAAAGCACCAAACAAAGTCAGGCTGCAGACGATCACCAGAGAGCAGCATAATCACTAATCTTCTTTAACCCGGCACCGGCCACCCGGCCCGACGCCATACCAGCCCTGATCTTCAGGGGATTTAGCTAGCCGACCGGTTTAGGGTAAAAAGTATTTTAGAAATCGGCGATCAAATTGGTTTTGAAGAGCTTGATGGCAATTGCCAGCAGAATAATCCCGAAGATTTTACGCAGCACTTCCAAACCACCCGAGCCTAGTTTTGTTTCCAGCCATCCCGACGATTTTAGAACAGCGTAAATCAGAATCAGGTTGAGAATAATTCCGATGATAATATTGAGCGTCTGGTACTCTGCCCGTAGGGAAATAATTGTTGTCAGCGTACCAGCTCCGGCAATAAGCGGAAAAGCAATCGGGACAATATGCGTGGCTCCGCCAGTGCTCATCTCTGACTTAAAAATGGTGCGGCCCAAAATCATTTCCAGACCAATCAGGAAAATAATCAACGCACCGGCCACCGCAAACGAAGCTACGTCGACGCCGAATAATTTCAGAATCTCCTCCCCCAAAAATAGAAATGATATCATTAGAACGCCCGATGCGAACGTAGCCTGTCCAGACTCAATTTTACCCGCTTTCTTGCGAAGGTCTATAATTACCGGCAACGACCCGACTACGTCGATGACGGAAAAAAGAATGAGCGTAACGGAAACTGTTTCTTTGAGGCTGAACATGGCGTTTTCTATTAGGCTGACGAAGCCCCGGGTCGTTATAGTGACCTGACAAAAATCAGTCGTTAGAACGACCGCAGGAATTGTTTTAAAGTTCCAATCTCCTCCTCCGTGATAGCCGGGAAATTGGCAATTCGGAACGTTGTATTTTTCCAGTCGCCATAGCCATTACCAAGCATAATTCCCGATTGTTGAGCAGCTTTTTTAATAATACTTATCTCTTTTTCAAGGCCTTGCACAGCAATTACCGTGTCGGATCGGACAGCTAAATCATTGTTCAGCAGGGTACAGGGCGATGCGTTCATTTCCTGCTCAACAAATGTGTACCAGTCAATCGCCCGTTTTTTTGTAGTGGCATCAACGGTAGCTATTGGCGGCATCTGCTGCAAAACCCGCATGAGCAGATAAATACCCAGGCCATTGGGTGTGTAAGGCGTCTGAAATTTCGAGAAGTTCTCGTGAATAAATAAGAGGCTATTATAGTGACTGTTCTCGCCAATTTCCTCTGCCCGTTTGAGCGCGGCTGGTGAATAAATCAGTACGGCCAGCCCGGCCGGAAGCCCGAAACATTTCTGCACCGACGCAAACCAGACATCTGCCAGCGACCAGTCGAGCGTAATACCGGCCATCGACGAAACGGCATCGACGGCAATCAGAGCCGAGAAATCATGTCGAAACTGGGCCAGCGTTTCCATATTGACCTGCGTACCGTTGGCCGTTTCGTTTTGAACGATACACAATACATCGGCCTCGCTCAGGTTAGTAGGTGGCTTAATTTTATAGGCGTACTCGGCCCATTTTTTACCAAAAGCGCCATTGTACGGATGCAGACTGCATGCTGCCGTGAGCGACTGGGCCACAATTTCCCAGCACTCGGTTGCTGATGAAACCAAAGCGACGTGATAATCGGCCGGAATGTCAAGTTTTTCGTGAAGCAGCCGAACGGTCTCTTTCACGATGTCCATAAAGCCCGCGCTTCGGTGGTTCAGACTTACAATACCCTGATGCACAGCCTCAACGGCGTAATCGGCCACCTGCGGATATACTTTCGACGGACCAGGATAAAAGCTTATCATGATACTGCTTTATAACTCAACAGATACCTCACCGCCAGTTCGTAACCCATCAGGCCCATACCGACAACAACACCTTTACATTTAGCCGATAAATAGCTGTGGTGCCGAAACGACTCACGGGCATGTACATTGGAAATATGCACCTCTACAGCCGGGGCTGTTATGGCCGACAGCGCATCGGCAATGGCGATGGAGGTGTGGGTAAAAGCACCGGCATTAATCACGATGCCGTCTACATCAAAACCTAGCTCATGAATTTTATCGATCAGTTCACCCTCGTGATTCGACTGAAAATAGCGAAGTTGCACCTCGGGAAATAACTCCTCGATAGTTTTCAGATAATCGACAAACGAGCGATTGCCGTAAATAGTCGGCTCGCGCTTGCCTAACAGGTTCAGGTTCGGACCGTTAATAATAAGGATTTGTTTCATTGGAATGAATAATGGATACTGAATAATGGATAATGCAGTTTACTTGGGCAGGTATTCATTTTACATTCTGCATTGTTCATTATTCATTACATGAGTATGTGGCAAAGTTATATAAACGCCTTCAAGAACTACCTTAAACTGGAGCGGTCATTGGCCGAAAATTCGGTGGAAGCTTATCTGCATGATGCCGAAAAACTGCACGAATATATTCTCCTGACCGATCCTGGCCGAACGCTCATGCAGGTGACGGAAAAAGAATTAATGAATTTTCTGAAATACCTCGGCGAGTTAGGCTTATCAGCGCATAGTCAGGCCAGGATGTTATCGGGCATCAAGTCGTTTTTCAAGTATTTATTACTCGAAAATTTGATTCAGCATGACCCGACTCAGTTGCTGGAATCCCCGAAATTAGGCCGAAAGCTTCCCGATACGCTTAGCTTTCCCGAAATTGAAGATATGCTGGCAGTAATTGACCTGTCAACGCCCGGCGGCACCCGCGACCGCGCCATGCTCGAAGTGTTATATAGTTCGGGGCTTCGGGTAACCGAATTGCTTAATCTACGCCTGACGAACTGCTATTTTACCGAAGGCTTTTTGCGGGTATTGGGTAAGGGTGACAAAGTCCGGTTAGTACCAATTGGCGAGGATGCCATGCATTATACCCGCATTTACGTCGAACACGTTCGCGGCAAATTAGATGTGCAAAAGGGCGACGAAGACACCATTTTCCTCAACCTGCGCGGCAAGCAGCTTTCGCGCATTTCGGTCTTCACGATCATTAAAAAGCTGGCGGCCGAGGTAGGTATAAAAAAAATAATCAGCCCACACACCTTCCGCCATTCGTTTGCTACACATCTCATTGAAGGCGGGGCTGACTTAAGAGCCGTGCAGCAAATGCTTGGTCATGAATCCATTACCACCACCGAAATATATACCCACCTGGACCGGGATTATTTACAACAAACACTGCGCGAGTTTCACCCAAGAGCAGGTGGCAATGGGTATGGAGCACGAAGCAAAGGGTAATAACTATGTGTTTGCGTTTGCCCATTTCCAAAAAAAAAGTCCCCACCATCGAAGTCGATAGCGGGGAGCCCCAGTCTAACTAACCCAAAACTAAATAAAATATTCACTCTCTTTAGCGTTAGCGGGCTACGCGTCTGTATGATTAGGCGTCTGCCGTACTTTTTTCGCCAACGAACTGTTGATGCGGGTGTTTAAATAGTAGATTGAACGAGGTCAGGCTACCGTAAATCCGGGTGATATATTGTTGAATATTAACCTTCTCTTCATCCTCTATGGAACTGGCATTTATGCGCTGTTCGAGTACCCGAAGGCGATCACGTACCATCACGATTTTATGAAAGAAGCCATCAATTGGCATTTCCTTCTGGGATAAATCGGTCCGGCCGGGTTTTAAAATCAGTTTACCACCTTTCCATTTATCACCCAGGGGAACAATTTCTGTCTGGTCGATCCAGCGCTGAAGAATCCGCGTAATCGACTGCTCTACATCAAATAAACTTACCATATCACCATCCGGCTCCAGGGCTTCGATGATGGTTAAAGGCGCGTCGAATTTAAGTATCTTCACCCCATAATCGTGAAACGTGACGGTATAGCCATTCGCTTTTAGATTGATAATGACGCCATTACCAAACTCGTCGTGCCGAATACGCGAACCAATGCCCAACAGGGTAGTCATAGAAATGGTAATGTTTAAGAATTCAAAATAATATAAACAAACCTCGTGCCAGAATAAATTAATTATTTTGATTTTTTTCGTATGACCATTGCCACAACGCCACTGCTTACTCAGAAAGAAAAATTCACCCTTCCCGAAGGCATCCATTATCTGAACTGTGCCACCCGTTCGCCTTTTAGCCGAACTGTTGAACAAGCGGGCTATGACGCTATTCGTCGCGACACGAATCCCTTCGGCCTGCACCCCGATGATTTCTTTAGTGGAGCCGTTCGCGTACGCACTTTATTCTCCGAACTCATCAATAACCGGAACACCGGAACGCCCGACCCGGAGCGGATTGCCATTGTGCCGTCGGTGTCCTATGGTATGGCGGTAGTAGCGCGAAATCTATCGCGTAAACCCGGCATTCAGGCAGGGCAGCAAATTGTACTGGTTGGAAGCGAATTTCCGAGCGATGTATATGCCTGGGACCGTGTCTGCGCCGAAC
>JANXVQ010000741.1 GCA_025351545.1 Spirosoma sp. | reverse complement strand
TTCAAACTCAAATCTAAACTCTTAATCTGATGCGTTAGAGCGCCTGATGAGATGTAATCCACGCCGGTTTCGGCGTAGGCGCGCAAATTGGTTTCGTCAATTCCACCCGATGCTTCCGTCACAAATCGACCATTGATTAGCCGCACCATTTCGCGAATGCCGTCAGGGGCAAAGTTGTCTAACAAAATTACGTCTACCTGCCCAACTTGCAGAACCTCCTCTACTTCGGCCCGGTTACGGGTTTCCACTTCAATGCGCAGTTGACGACCGGTTTCTTTCAAATACGTAACCGCTTTTGTGATAGCTGCTTCGATACTCCCGGCATAGTCGACGTGATTATCTTTAATCAGAATCATGTCGTACAAGCCAAATCTGTGATTCACTGCCCCACCGATTTTAGTCGCTATTTTCTCGCAAATGCGGAAATTAGGCGTTGTTTTACGGGTATCCAGGAGTTTTGCCCGTGTACCTTCCAGCAGGTCAACCAATTGGCGGGTGTGGGTAGCGATGCCACTCATGCGTTGCATACAATTCAGTACTAAACGCTCGGCAGTCAGAATATTACGGGCATTACCGCTCACCGTCAGTACCACATCGCCGGGCCTGATCGTGGCTCCATCGTGCATAAGAACATTCACAACAAAAACGGGGTCAACTTCGGCAAAAATAGCCTGCGCCACTTCAACGCCCGCCAGAATACCGGTTTCTTTCACCAATAACCGGGCTCGTTTTTGCGCATCAGCCGGAATTGTCGATAAAGACGTATGGTCACCATCGCCGATATCTTCAGCTAAGGCCAACTGAATAAATTCGTGTAGATTCATGGCGCAAGTTAGCCGTTTCTTATAAATCTGGTCCTACAAAACTCATATGGTTTTGACAGCCGAAGTCCAACGGTAGGCATTTATTGTCTACCCCTGAAAAATGCAGAATCCAGTCAAAAAGTTACCGGACACGGCTGATTTTAAAACCTGTATGGCCGGTTATTTGCATTCTTCCAAAATTGGTACGAAATTTGTCATCCGCTAAGGAAATATATGAAGCAACCACGCGTCATAAAACGTCTTTCAGGTCTCATGCTGGCCACCTTGCTGCTGTTTACAGCTGTTTGGGGTCATGGCAATGTGACCCAGGCGAAGCCGCTGGTCGCTCATAAAGAAGTTGCACAACCAGCAAAATCAGGCAAAGCTACTGATACGCCCTCATCGGCAGTTAAACTGAGCGCAGCCCGATTTGAAGCGGTTGTTACCCCAGCTGTTCAATTGGGAGAATCGGGCCAAACAGCTTTCCTGTTGCCTGCACCAACGCTTTTGATTTTCTTGTTGTTGAGCGTTCCCCTGCTCCGCTTTTTCACGTTTCCGCATTTCTATTTCTCCTATTTCAGGCACGTCTTTGGGCACCATATTGCTACCAATGCCCCTTAAAGAACGTTTGTAGGCCAAAGCCAGCCACTCGCTGAGGCCACTATCTTCTATTGCCGGAGTCAATGCGATCAACGCGACCTCCATATCTTATCACCCAAGTAACATAATCCAAATCACGGGCGAAGCCTGTGCATCTCTACAATGCAAAACAGAACCGGAATACTCATTCTGACAGGCGTAATTGCAGCCATCTGCGTTTATTTCCTGTCGTTTACGTTTGTCTCGCGGGGCATCAAAAACGACGCTGAGACATACGCCACCAATAAACAGGGTTTGGTTGACCGCACAAAAAAACAACACTATCTCGATTCACTCTGGAAAGAACCTGTCTATTTGGGCAGTACGCTTCAGGAAGTTACCGAGCGTGAACTTGGCCTTGGCCTTGATTTGCAAGGCGGTATGCACGTAGTTCTGCAAGTATCGCCCGTCGATATTCTGCGCAGCCTGTCAGGCAATAATCGCGACCCGAAGTTCAATGAAGCGTTAAAACAGGCCACAGAAGACCAGAAAACAAGCAGCACCAGTTTTGTCGATCTGTTTGCTAACGCCTTTAAAAAAGTGGCGCCAGACACCAAACTGGCCACTGTATTTGCTACCAGTGCAAACCGTAGCAAAATCAACTTTCAATCATCAGATACCGAAGTACGGAAGTTACTGAACGACGAAGTGAACGGAGCGACGACACGGGCTTTCCAGATCATTCAGGCGCGGGTTGATAAATTTGGGGTTGCTAACCCAAACATCCAGCGGTTGCCCGGTTCGGGCCGTATTCAAATCGAATTACCAGGCGTAGATAATCCCGACCGGATTCGTCGCCTGTTGACCGGCGCGGCTAAACTCGAATTTACCGAAGTATACCGCTTAAACGAACTCGCCCCGGCTATTGAAGGAATGGGTGCGTATTTGCTTAGCCAGGAAGCAACCCGGAAAGCGTCCCTGAAAACAACGACTCCCACAACGGGCTCAGCCACTAAGGGTTCCAGCCTTGAGTCGCAATTGGCGCAGGGAAGCAAAAAAGACTCAACAGCCAAAAACGATACCGCAGCAGCAGCAGCTCAAGGTACCGCATTAACACAATTATTTCTGCCGGTTGGTCAAGATCAACTGGGTGTTTATTTGAAAGACACTGCCCGCGCTAATGCCGTTCTGAACGCACCGGCAGTACGGGGTCTATTCCCGGCCGATGCTGTGTTTGCCTGGGATCGCAAGACGTTTAAAGCAACAGATGGCAAAGAAATTCTGTCAATTTATTTCCTGAAGAAAGCCGGTGGCCGCGCTCCACTCGAAGGTGACGTAATTACAGATGCCTCCAATGATTATGACGATCGGGGCCGTCCAGAAGTGACAATGAACATGAACCCCGAAGGTGCCCGTAAATGGAAAAACCTGACGGCAGCGAACGTAGGTCGCCCGGTCGCTATTCTGCTGGACAACCTGGTTTATACCGCACCAAACGTGCAGAATGAAATTCCAAACGGTCGCTCCAGCATCTCGGGTAACTTCACCGTAGAAGAAACCAAGGATATGGCTAACGTACTGAAAGCCGGTAAACTGCCTGCCCCAACAAACATCGTTGAAGAAAACGTTGTGGGTGCTACGCTGGGCTCAGAAGCAGTTAGTGCGGGTATACTTTCGTCGATTATTGGGATTTTACTGGTGCTGGTTTTTGTTGTATTCTATTACAACCGCGCAGGTTTTATTGCTGATATTGCTCTGCTTGTTAACCTGTTCTTCTTAATGGGCGTTATGGCCTCGCTCGGAGCCGTATTAACGATGCCGGGTATTGCGGGTATCGTTCTGTCTATCGGTATGGCCGTTGATGCGAACGTGTTAATTTTCGAGCGGATCAAAGAAGAGCTGGCATTAGGAAAAGGGTTTAAGCAAGCCGTCAATGATGGTTTCCAGAACGCACTTTCGTCCATTATCGACTCAAACGTAACGACTTTCCTGACCGGTATCGTCTTGTTTATCTTCGGAACGGGCCTGATTCTGGGTTTTGCCACAACACTGATTATCGGTATTCTGACGTCATTATTCGCGGCAATTTTCCTCACACGCATTCTGCTTGAATACTATATTCGTAACGGTAAAACATTGACCTTTTCCTCGTCGTGGGCAAAGAATCTGTTTGCCGATTCAAACTTTGATTTCGTGTCGCGCCGTAAATTATACTATACGGTTTCGTCGGTAATTATTGGTCTGGGTATTATTTCTGCCGTTTTTAGAGGATTTGGCCTGGGCGTTGACTTCAAAGGCGGCCGCTCTTATGTGGTTCGTTTCGAAAAAGCAGTTAGTACAGAAGATGTTCGGAACTCACTGAAACTAGTATTAGGCGGATCACCAGAAGTAAAAACCTACGGTGGTACGGGGATCGGAGCAACGCAGGTAAAAGTAACGACGCCCTATTTAGTTGATGACAACACGCCGGGCGCGGATAAAAAAGCCGAAACTGCTATTTACCAGGGGCTGAGTTCCATTAAAGGAAATCCGGCCAAAATTGAAAGTTCGCAAAAAGTCGGCCCTACCATCGCCTACGATTTGTTAACGTCAGCTTTATGGTCTATCCTGCTGGCCGTAGCTGTGGTATTTGTGTATATCCTTATCCGCTTCAAGAAGCTGGCATTTGGTTATGGAGCCGTTGTGGCCATGTTCCACGATGTGCTGATCATTCTGGCTATTTTCTCGATCTTCAACAACGTATTACCTTTCTCGCTGGATGTTGACCAGGCGTTTGTGGGTGCACTGCTGACGATTATGGGTTATTCGATGAACGATACGGTTGTCGTTTTCGACCGGGTGCGTGAGTATCTGGCCGAGAACAAGGGCAAGAAAGAAAGCATCCCGACAATTATTAACAACGCGCTGAATGCCACGCTGAGCCGCACGGCCGTAACGGGTTTCTCAACGATTCTCGTTCTGTTGGTGCTGTTCATTTTCGGAGGTGAAACGATTCGTGGTTTCTCTTTCGCCATGCTCATTGGTGTTAT
The DNA here is from genome assembly GCA_025351545.1 of Spirosoma sp. Taxonomy (GTDB): domain Bacteria; phylum Bacteroidota; class Bacteroidia; order Cytophagales; family Spirosomataceae; genus Spirosoma. Next base: position 83 of record JANXVQ010000741.1, on the reverse strand, counting down.
CGTGGGTACCTACTCGTCGCTGTTCGTTGCTACGCCAATTGTGGTTGATTCGCTGAGCCGCGATCAGGAACAGGAAGGACTTA
>JANXVQ010000727.1 GCA_025351545.1 Spirosoma sp. | reverse complement strand
TTCATCACGACCATATTTAATTGGTGTGCCATTAATTTTATTTACTTTTTCGGCAATCCAGCCCGATTCCACTCGCTGTAGTTCCCGTAGAAAAAGCTGTATTACCTCGCGATTGACAAAGTTCTTTATATGCAGGAAACCGTTTTTTTCAAAAAAGGCCGTTTCCTCGCTGGTCAACGTTTGGGTGGGAAGAACGGAAACCAGATTGTCAGATAGTGCTACCATTAGAATACGAATTGACCAGACTATTGAATTAATTTATTTTACCTATTTACCATACAGATTAGGTATAGTAATTGTGGTAATGAAAAGCAAACATTCGTTTGCCGGTAAAATTTGATTCTGTTATTGATACTGTATGCTTAAGAAAGCGCAGGCAATTGTGGGAGGCTTAACAACAACGCATGCCCATTGTCAACGCCGTGCGGATGGGCATTGAATGAGCGATTAGGCACTGAGAAACAGATTGTTGTCGATAAAATTCCATAAGATGACGACCTAATAGATAATTACTCTCTTAGTTTGATAGGCAAAGGTGAATACTGATTTCAATATTTCCAAATTTTTTTATTCTATCAAGAAAATTGGAAGTAGATACAGCAAAATCTTTGCTTTGCTATTTTTTAATTTAAAAGAGAATATTTTGTTTTATTTGAATACATAACCCTTAAGTTTAATAAATATCATATAATGAAACACAATTTACGAACAAGGATAAGTGCCTGTTTCCTATTTGTTTGGGCCACTTTCCTTCTTAGTCACGTCACACAGGCGCAGGACCATCGGATAACAGGCCGCGTCTTGTCTGGTAAAGACCAGCAAGCCATCCCTGGGGTCAACATTTTAGTTAGAAATACTCAGCTGGGGACTACCACTGACGGAAATGGCAACTTTACGCTCAATGTACCGACCAATGCGACACTCGTATTTAGTGCAATTGGTTACACGGGTAAAACGGTGGAGGTAGGCAATCAGACCCAGTTGAGTATTGTGCTTCAGGAAGCCGAACAGAGTTTGGGCGAAGTCGTTGTAACGGCGCTGGGTATTAAGAAAGAAGCGAAACGGTTAGGGTATGCAACTGCCATCGTAAACCCAGAACAGGTTACGACCAACCGAACGGTTAACTTCATGAATGCCCTGCAAGGCAAAATTGCCGGGGTAAACATTAGCAGTTTGGGTACGGGAGCGGCCGGAACAAGTAAAATCCGGATTCGTGGCCAATCGTCATTTTCGGGACAGAATAGCCCGCTCATCGTGGTGAACGGCGTGCCGATCGACAATACCAACTTTGGTCAAAATACGGGTAACACCGGTAGTGATGCCTCAATTGCAAACCGGGGCTCTAACTACTCCGATGGTGGTGACGGACTTTCGTCTATCAACCCGGATGATATCGAAGGGATGACCGTATTGAAAGGCGGCACCGCTGCAGCCCTTTATGGCTCACGGGCGAAAGATGGTGTTATCATGATTACGACCAAAACCAAAGGCACAGGCCAGGGTATTGGTGTAACCTATAACAGTAACTACACCACCGACCATGCGATGGATTACACAGATTACCAGTATGAATACGGCCAGGGCGAATATGGTGTTCGGCCTACTACGTCAAACCCAACGACGGGCGTGTGGAGTTTCGGGGAGAAATTTACCGGGCAGACACAAGTGCTGTTCGGTGGTGTAACCGTACCTTATGCCCCGGTTCGTAACCGTATCAATCAATTTTATCGGGAAGGATCGACCTGGACAAACTCTGTTTCCATTTCAACAGGCAACGAAAAAGGTGGTCTTAATCTGTCTATAGCCAATCTGGACAATAAAGGCATTACGCCCAATAATTCCTTTAGCCGGAAAACAATCAATCTAGGGTTCAGCTACAATCTTTCGCCAAGATTGTCTGTAACGGGCACCATGAACTACTCGAATGAGCTCAACAAAAACCCGCCCCAGATTGCCCAGCAGGACAATAGCTTGCCTACAGTACTTTACACAATGGCCAACTCAATGCCGCTGGATGTAATGGAGGCCAACCAAATAAATCCGGCGACAGGCAACGAGTTTATCTGGTCGCGGTTTATGAACCGGACGAATCCCTATTTTTCAATGAATTACAAATTTGAAAATATTCGTCGGGATCGTCTGTTTGGTAACTTATCAACCCGCTATAACGTAACCGACTGGCTTTATGTACAGGCCCGGATTGGACAGGATTACTGGTCACGCGATCAGGATTACAACTTCCCAACGGGTGCGGCCTCATTGGCTGCGGCTCCGGCGGGTTTTGTCAATGGCAACTACGTGCAGGAAACCCGTCGGTTCCGCGAGCTAAATACTGACTTTTTGATTGGTGCCAACCATAAATTTGGCGTCTTTGGTGTCGACATCACCGCCGGTGGCAACCAACTTTATCGTCGTAGTGATCTGAATAGTGTCTTAGGAACGGATTTCATTGTTCGGGGACTTTATACGGTTCAGAATTCGCGCCTTAAAGATCCAGTATATAGTCCTAGCGAGCGAAAAGTAAACTCGCTGTATGCCGCTTCCGAATTTTCATTTAAAGATTTCCTGTACCTGAATGCAACAGTTCGGAACGATTGGTTCTCGACGTTGGCCGCAGCTAATCGCAGCATTCTGTATCCTTCCTTAACGGGTAGCTTCGTGTTTTCGCAAGCCTTTAATAACTTACCCGGTTGGTTAAATTTCGGAAAACTCCGGGCGGCTTATGCTGAAGTTGGTAGCGATGGCGATGTAGGTCCTTACTCGAACGGGCTCTTTTATGGCACCAACGCCAGCCTTTTTCCAAACCCAACCGGAGTCGGGCAACCAGTGGGTAACATCACGTCAAATACGGTTCCGAGTGCAAACCTAAAACCAAGCCGGACCGCCGAAACCGAGTTTGGGCTGGAGTTAAAACTGTTTAACAACCGGGTTGGAGTAGATCTGGCCGTTTATCGAAAAATTACGAGCGACCAAATCGTTGCT
>JANXVQ010000721.1 GCA_025351545.1 Spirosoma sp. | reverse complement strand
ACTGAAGAACGTTGTTTTTTCATTACAACAACCTGTAATCAACACATGCCCCTCCTTTTCGACGTGCATTGTTTCAGGATTCTGTTCGATAGTTTTAAGTTTTACAACGAGAAGTATAAAGCGAAACTGCTGGCTTATGTGCTGATGAACAGCCACATTCATTTTATTATTTTCTTTGAACGTGACAATCACCTGATTGACTACATACGGGACTTCAAGGAATTCACGTCCCTAAAACTAAAAGAGTACATCCAGGCCCAACAGGCAGAACCGCTACAGAATATCGAGTATGAACATCGCACTCAACATTTTAAAGTATGGACAGATCGATACGACGATGTGTACCTACACTCGCGTGATCTTTGCGAAACGAAAATTAACTACATCCATAATAATCCGGTCAAGGCTGGATTGGTCAGCACTCCAGTTGATTATCCATTTTCCAGCGCAGCTTTTTATGAGGGCAAGCGCGCGAAATCGCAGCTAATGCACTATCGTGATCTGTTTTGAGCGGTAAGCATGACTATAGTTCTATTGTTTTTTGGTATCTTGCTGTGGTGTCAGGTTCTTAAACCTGACAGGTGAGGTTTCTTAAAACCTCGTGTAGTTCTTCTGATTTCAATGAGGCTTCTCACTTGTCAGGTTTGAGAACCTGACATCACAGCAAGACCTTGTTTGCTAGTTTAGCGAGGTTTCTCAAAACCTCATCTGTCAGGTTTAAGAACCTGACAGCACTGCTAGCCACTAAAATCATCATTCACCTATCAGTTTTGGTTCAGTTGCTTCAGGCGTAAATATTGAAGCAGCATAATCGTTTTCCCATCCATTATTTCTCCGCTCTTGATCATTTCAAAAGCCTGACTGACAGTCAATTCCAGAATATCTATTTCTTCTTCGTCAATGCCTCCCCCAATAGTACGTTCGGTATCGGCGGTGTATTCAGCGATGTAAAAGAACAGTTTTTCGGTAACCGAACCCGGACTCATATACGCTTCCATCACCTTCTGCACCGACTGAATCCGATAGCCAGTTTCCTCCTCAGTTTCCCGTCGGATCGCATCGTCGGGACTATCATTATCGAGCAGACCCGCGCACGTTTCAATCAACATGCCGTCGCGGTTGCCATTAACAAAAGTTGGTAAGCGAAACTGGCGCGTCAGGATAACCGTATTAGTTTGTGGGTTATGAAGCAAAATCGTTGCCCCGTTGCCCCGGTCGTAGGCTTCACGCTGTTGCGTTGTCCACTGCCCGTTTTTGCCAAGATAATTGAATGTGAATCGTTTCAATACATACCAATTGTCAGAAAGTAATTTCTCCTCTGTTATTTGCACCCGTTCAGAAGTCATTTGTTTGAAACTGTTTGATTTTGTTTAATTTTAAACAAAACAACGCATTTCCCATGAATTTTCAGCATCGAAAGCAGATTATTGTACAAACGGTTGACGAACGCGGCTCGATTGATGTACGTGAACTGGCCGATTTACTGCAAACATCAGAGATGACCGTTCGGCGCGATTTGGTGCAACTGGCTGCTTCCGGGTTACTTTATCGAACGCGGGGTGGAGCCATGAAAGTTAGTTTAGCCACTGACCAATTCCGGTTTGCCAACAAAAGCGCTGTGAATGCCGACCGAAAAGATTATGTCTGTCAATTGGCCGCGCAGGAGATTCAGGAGGGCGATGTAATTTTTATGGACTGCGGCAGCACCGTGTTTCGGCTGTGTCAGTTTATCCGCAACAAACGTATTACGGTCATAACAAACTCATTGCCAGTGGTAGCCGAGTTGATATCTTCAGACGTAACGATAAATTTGGTAGGTGGCGAATTGGATAAAGAACGGCAGGCTGTTCATGGGCGGATGGCCGAAGAACACATGGCCCGCTACCGCGCCAACCGGGCGTTTATCGGCGTAGATGGCATTTCACTTCAGCACGGTTTGAGTGCTCACAGCGAGAAGGAAGCTGGCACCGCCGTAGCAATGGCCCGGCAGACGGATAAAGTTTACCTGCTTTGCGATTCTTCGAAATTAGAAACCAATAAATACCTCTATTTTGCGCCCCTAAGCCTGTTTAAGGTATTGATTACCGATACCGAAGCAAACCCGGAAATTGTAACAGCTTATCGGGAAGCAGGTATTACGCTGATTAACTAACCCATGTACCAAATCTGGATTGATACCGGCGGCACCTTTACCGATGGCCTCGCTCTTGACCCTGCCGGAAATCTGCATCGTGCCAAAGTTCTGAGTAGTAGCCGCTTACGCGGTCAACTCATAAATGAAAAACTTGTTGCCCCCTGGTTCACAGCCTCAATTTTTGACGGATATCAGTTGAGCATCGTCGAAACCGGGGAAGAATACACGGTCATTTCATTACAAAATGACGGCTTACTCACCCTTGACCGCCCAATTAAAACAACCTCAACAACAACGACAGTCGAGCTATTCACGGGTGAGGAAGCGCCCGTTTTAGCAGCTCGTTTATTAACACAAACGCCAGTAAACAAACCGTTTCCATCTTTAGAAATGCGGCTTGGCACTACCAAAGGCACGAACGCGCTACTTGAGCGGAAGGGCGGGCGTGTCGCTTTGCTTGTTACAAAAGGATTTAAAGATTTACTCAAAATCGGGACGCAACAACGGCCGGATCTTTTCCAGTTAGCGATACCACCTGCCGAAGTTCTGTATGATTCTGTGCTGGAAGTAGACGGACGAATAGCGGCCGATGGTCAGGAATTGACGCCATTGTCTGACCAAACCATTGCCGGGTTGATTGAAAACCTTCGCCAGATCAACCCCGATGCCGTAGCGGTTTCGTTGCTAAACGCCTATCGAAATCCAATTCATGAACAGAAATTACATACTGCTTTAGCTGTGGCTGGTTTCACTTATGTAACAATTTCAACCCGTGTTTCAACGGCACCGCAGTATGTATCCCGGACACAAACTGCGGTAGTAGATGCCTATCTGACACCCGTTATGCGGTCGTATCTAGACAATGTTCAACAGCAGTTGGGTGGTAGACCAGTACGAATTATGACCAGTTCGGGCGGTTTAGTCCGTGCCGATTTATTTCAGCCAAAAGACAGTTTGCTTAGTGGTCCGGCAGGGGGCGTTATCGGAGCCGCCCAAATTAGCAGTAATCAACCCGTATTGACCCTTGATATGGGTGGCACCAGCACCGATGTTGCCCGGATTCAGGGTGGGTTGGATTACCGTTTTTCAACTAAAATTGGCCCCTTCGATTTGCAATTACCTTCACTGGCCATTGAAACGGTGGCGGCCGGGGGTGGGTCAATTTGTTGGTTCGATGGTACTCAGTTACGCGTTGGGCCACAAAGTGCCGGTGCCAATCCAGGGCCAGCCTGTTACGGAGTTTCGAGTACGCCGGGAGAGGCTCCCCTGTTGACAATTACCGACGCAAACCTGCTGTTGGGCAAACTCCACCCAAAACAGTTCGGCATTCCGGTTTTTCCGGAAAAAGCGCAGGAAGCACTGGCCAATATTGTCCGGCAAATTGACGCAACAGGCAACGCTTCGTCTGCTATTGAGGTATTGCGTGGCTTCGAGCATATCGCCAACGAAACAATGACCGGGGCGATTCGGAAAATTTCGGTAGCGCGTGGATTCGACCCCAAAGACTATAGTTTACTGGTTTTTGGTGGCGCAGGCGGTCTGCATGGTTGTGCTATTGCCCGATTACTGGGTATGGAGCGGCTTATTCTTCCCTTCGATGGTGGCTTATTGAGCGCTTATGGCATCGGTCAAGCCCAAATCGAACGAATGGCAGCACAGTCAATTTTGCAATCGTTAGCCATAATTGAAGACGGCCTCTCTGATATACGCCAAAAGCTTATCGACACGGCTACCGAAACGCTCCGTCAGGATATTGGCCCAAATACCGACATCAAGATAAAATCAATCTCTGTATTTCTGCGGCTATCGGGTCAGGAAGCTACCGTTGATGTACCGTTTAGCAACCAGTTAGCGCAGGACTTCGAGCAGAAATATCAGCACTTGTACGGTCATTTTCCGGCTGATGCTAATGGGCAACCGCGTTCTATCGAAGTCGAAAGTATGCGCGTTCTTGTCAGTACCGTTGCCGAGGAGTTGCCGGTTAGCGCTTCACCGGTTAGCCATCGCCACGCTGTTCCAGCATTCGAGACGGACGCCTACCCGGCTTACGACTGGACGAAATTACAGGAAGGTGACACCTTTCGCGGTCCTGCCCTGCTGCTCAATACAACTTCATCGGCATTTATCGAGTCTGGCTGGCGACTTGTGGTGCAGGCGGATAAAAATGCTGTTGTAGAATACATTGCCGACAGTGAAGAATCGGTTGGATTTGCCTCAAACGAGGTCATTCAGCTCGAACTTTTCACCCAACGATTCCGGGCAATTGCCGAAGAGATGGGTGCCCAATTACAGCGAACAGCTTTTTCGGTGAATGTTAAAGAGCGGCTCGATTTCTCCTGCGCCTTGCTCGATGCCAACGCCGAATTGGTAGCCAATGCCCCGCACATTCCGGTACATCTGGGTAGTCTGGGCGTTTGTGCACGTTTAGTACGGGACAAGATTTCTCTCGAACCCGGCGATGTGGTTATCACCAATCACCCCAAATATGGCGGCTCTCACCTGCCCGATGTAACATTGCTTAGTGGTGTCTTTACGGATAACGTTTCGGGCAAAACTCCGCAGTTGATCGGTTATGTTATCAACCGGGCACACCACGCCGAAATTGGGGGCAAAGTGCCGGGGTCGATGCCGCCCGATGCAGTTTCATTAGTGGAAGAAGGTGTTGTGCTGGAGCCGATGTATGTGGTGAAACGAGGGGAGTTTTTATGGGAAAGCAATAACTATACCGCTGGTCTATGCGCTCACTTTACCGATGCGCCCTATCCAACCCGCGCCTTAACCGAAAACAGAGCCGATATTGAAGCCGCGCTGGCATCGTTGAAATCAGGAGAAACAGCACTTCAAAATCTCGTTCGTCAATACGGCCTGTCCACCGTGCAACACTACATGGCACGACTCCAGCAATCGGCCAGGGACGCAATCTTAGCCGTACTGCAACCACTTGACGGCCAGACCTTCAACGCCGAAGAATCCCTTGATGATGGTCATACGATTCGTGTAAAGATTACGATTATCAATAGTCGAATCACGTTTGACTTTTCGGGCACGTCGGGTGTTCATCCGCACAATCTCAACGCGAATATATCCATTCTGTACAGTGCCGTACTGTATGTTCTTCGGCTTTGGTGCGGCAAAGACATTCCTTTAAACGAGGGATTGATGGCACCAGTCGAGTTGATTTTACCCGAGTCTTCTTTCCTTAATCCGGTTTTCCCCGATAATCCGAACGAATGTCCGGCGGTAGTGGGCGGCAATACAGAAGTAAGCCAGCGGCTGGTCGATACCTTGCTGAAAGCGTTGGAATTGGCGGCATGCAGTCAGGGAACAATGAATAATTTTCTGTTTGGCAACAGTCGGTTTGGCTATTACGAAACGATTGGCGGGGGCGCGGGCGCAACTGTTGGCACTGATGGACG
>JANXVQ010000657.1 GCA_025351545.1 Spirosoma sp. | reverse complement strand
CTCAAAGAAGACGATCCGACTCTGCCGTCTAAATATCTTGCCTGCCGTCACATCGAGCCGTTCTACTTCTCCGGAGCTGCATATTTGATTAAAAAAATGAATTCGGGTGCAAAGATAGTAAAAAAAACAGTAACCATCCGTTGTTGCTGGCAGTAAGTTACCCATCCGTTTCACCCGATAGTCGATAACAGCGAATTAACTGGCTATTGACCGTTGCCTGAAAGTCGTCCATTTCTTTTTAAATCGCTCCAGGGCAATCAAATAAACGTCTTTATCGAACAGGCGTGAATCATGGCGGGCACGCTGCATTAATACTAGTCCTATTGGAAACAAGACAATATTAGCCAGCCACGCACCAATAGGTACCCAGAGTAAGCCATCTTTAGCATATTTATCACCGGCAATAGTCAGCACATACAGGAAAATAAAAAATACAATGGCAATGAGAACGGGTAAGCCAAAGCCGCCTTTTTTAATAATCGCCCCCATCGACGCACCAATCAAAAACATCACAAAGACCGAAACAGCCTGCGTAAATTTGTGATGACTTTCTAATTGATACCGCCAGACATTCTTTTCTTTTTCGGTCAGGTACGTTACGTTCGATACGGAGTAGGACAGGATATTCTGTGCCTGACTTAAGGCTGCCTGTGCTAAATCGGGACTGGCTATCGCTTGTTTTTTCAGTAGCGAGTCCACCCACTTCCCATCCTTCACTTTTTTCTCTTTAAGTGCCGCATCGGCTTTAAACTGATAATTATAATACTGTCGAGATGAACTGGCCACGCCCAGACTGGTATTCTTATAATCCTTTCGCAATGAATCGGTAAGTGCTGAGAGTTGCTTAAGATCTTTCATATACTCGTGGTACTCAAACTGATTCTCATCGGTGCGCTTAATGCCAAATGATTCAAGGCTGATAATCAGTCGGTAGTCTTTAAATCCATTCCGCATGAATTGCGCGCCCTGAACAGACGTTCCATTACTGGCATAACTAACGTTGTTATCAGAATATTCCTGATAATCGTTGCCATTGAAGAGCTGAAAAACGAGGTATGTACGATCCTTGTCGGTATACATGCGTCCCGAATCGGCTAAAATAATCTCGCGATTTCCCGATTCAAGACCACTGCTTGGGTGTTTATAAATAACTAATCCTTTCAGCAAATCTCCGGTGGTGCTACCTTTAGCGGCTTTGACTTTGTGATCTACTTTAATGTTATAGCCTGGCAAATCGCTGTAAAAGATGCCTTCTTTTAAGTTTAATGTGGCTTTGGCCGTTTTGATGTCATAGAGCAGACTGTATCCTTTCAGGTTAGCCCAGGGCGCAACGGAATTATTAAACCAAAACGAAAACGCGCTGATACCGGTAGCCACGATGAGCAGTGGACGCATAGCCCGCGTCAGCGAAATGCCAGCGCTTTTGAGGGCTGTCAGCTCAAAAAATTCGCCCAGATTGCCAAAGGTCATTAATGATGACAACAGCACTGCCAGCGGCAGGGCGGTTGGGATCGTCAATAAAGCGAAGTAGAAAAGCAGACGGCCGAACGTGGCCATATCAAGATCTTTGGAAACGAACTCTTCAATGTAAAACATTAGTAATCGCATCAGGAAAATAAAGATGACGACACCAAGAGTTAAAAAAAACGGCCCCCAAAACGAGCCGAGTACTAACTTATCTATTTTCTTCATTCTATGTACCGCACAGGCGGCCCCGAATGGACAATGGTTTATCTATTTACTACATTGAAGCCGGCCGTGCGGTTCATTTTCCGTTATTCGTTAACTATTTTTAACTTCCAACAATCTCCTTGAGCTTATCCATTAAGCCCTCCCAGAGATCTTTAAGCTCTTCTTCGTCGGCCGTATTAGAATAGTCTGTAATACGTAGAAAGGTCGATTGTGTCAGTTCACTTTGATCGACCCGAAACTCAACGTAGTTATTGTCAGAGCCATTCTCATCTGTATCTAAAAACTCAAAGCGAACCCCTTTATTTTGCCGCATAGACACTTGTTTGGCAATGTGGCTTTCGTTGTCCCATTGAAAGTCAAACCGTTGTTCTGGCATCGTATTTACCTTACTGGCAAACCACTGAGATAGGCCGGATGCACTACTAATGTAAGGAAATAGCATTTTGGGAGATGCCCGAAGTTCGTATTCAGCAATAAACTTAAATTTCTCCATAATTTCTTTACCTTATCAAAAGGGTCATTGGCAAAGGTAAACGAATTTTTTTGCGAATGTCAACGTCATTTTTTGCTTGAAGAAGATTTTTTCCTTACTTTTGTGAATATTAAATCCGGCGGGGTAGCTCAGATGGTTAGAGCGTAGGATTCATAACCCTAAGGTCGGCAGTTCGATCCTGCTCCCCGCTACAATTGATTATT
>JANXVQ010000154.1 GCA_025351545.1 Spirosoma sp. | reverse complement strand
CGACGAAAACCAGCAGTTGGTTGAACAGTATAATCTGGTACTGGAAAGTCAATTGCAGCAAGCCCAACCTACCGTCAGTGACGAACTGCGGCAGGTACTCAAAACGATACGGGACGAGCGCGAGCGGGTCAAGAAGATTCCTGTTCCAACAATGGAAAGCGTTTTGTTGTTCACTTCCGACGACATCATCAGAATTGAGGCTATGGGCAGTTACACAACGGTTCACTTTATTAACCGAAAGGAGTTGGTGGCTTCACGTTCAATGGCCGAATTTGAACAGGTGCTCATAAACCATGATCATTTTTTCAAGGTGCATAAATCCCACTTGGTTAACCTGAATTACATTACTAAATATCGGCGGGGCGATGGTGGAACGCTAATGATGACAGACGGCAGCGAGGTGGACGTAGCCCGGCGGGTAAAGCCCGATTTTCTCAGAAAAATGGGGCTGGATAATTAACCTGATTCGGTCTATCCTGTATCTACAGCTTCGTTCTCTTGCCGAAGGTCAGTTGGAATCCGCCGAAAGTAAACTCTCCCTTTCTGTGTAGTTTATGGTCATCTACTTTTACTCATCCTTCACGAGCCAGGTAGTTCACCATGAAAAAACAAATCACTCTAATTAGTACAGTCTTCTTAGTCAAATCAGTGTGGCTTCAGCCCAGCACAAGAATACTGATGATCCGGACTATAAACGTTCCACAACTAGCTCTGTCCGATTTTATTCGCTGGAACTGCTTATGCACGAATTTCGCATGGGAGTTGAACCGGCAACTGCGCCGAAGCAGACCATTGTGCTTGATGGTAGTTATTTTGGGGGAAGCAATTCGATTGAATCATTATCGAACAGGAGGGCGGGGCTATTAAAATGGACTACCGCTTTTATCTAGCCAACGTCAGTAAGGGTAGTCGCATGTTTTAAGGGCCCAATCTAATGGTGAAACAGCAGGCTTATGTTAAAGAATACAACGCTCCATACACATATTACAACCCGATCAATGACAACCGGCAGATGTATTGTGTAAATATAGAGATGGGTGCCGACTTTCGACTCGCCAAAAACAACCGCTCCCGGTTTGACGTCTTTTGTGGAGCAGGTGTACGTTATCAATCCAATAATGTAAATTATGCATTTTTCAACTCTAGCTTCTGGGAACATGGGTCAACAAACCATGCCACTGGCAGTAAGATATTGCCAAACGCACTGCTTGGAGTGGCACTAAAACTATACCGATTTCGTGAACGAGACTGGTCGCTGAATGGTGATTTATAGTCAAGATTATAGCCAATAAAACACCACTCAGCGACCAGCCTAGAGATAACACCTAATGCCCCTACTTTTCCTTAGCAGTCAACGCATCACCAGACTAACGATGTCGGCAAAGGTGGCTTTCTGGTTTTGCTGGTCTTTGTCCGCCACCGAATCCCGGAGTTTTAGTCGCGTATACACGTGTAGGTCAGAGTCGATCAACTCAATGTTTACCGGCTTTCCGTCGGCGGTTTGGGTGCCCTGATAAATCAGCACCGCGCTGACCGGATCAGCCGTTGGATCTTTTTTCGACTTGTAGACCTTTAGGCTACAGCCCAGAGGCAGCGTTATGCCTTTCTCCAAATCCTGACGAACAATGGTCAGCAGGCTTTGGAGTTGCTGCAGGGTTTCCTGAGGCCAAAAGTGGTAATACACTTTATCCTCGTCTGCCGACTGTTTCGTTTCAATATAGCCCAGCGTTGGCCCTAGCGCGCCAATCAATGACAGGGACTTGTCGGAGGGAATTACGATGGGATCAACCAGGAGCAAGTTCCGGGGTTTGATGTGGTTGGCGAAAGAGCCCGAGGCCACCAGTTCCAGTAATAAAGCGCCACTCGTTGAAGAGGTGAGTAAGCTGATGTTCTGATAACCCGCCTTTTCCAGCTGACTGTATTCGTCCATAATAGCCGCCTGCCAATCGTGCCAGGTTGAGCTCTTGAACTCATCGTAACTCCGTCCATGTCCGCCCAGCAGCACCCGAGAGAGGTAAAAATCAGTCCGACCATTGGACCAGCTACGGAATTCATCCCATTCGAATGTTGTCGCGCAATAGCCATGGCAGGCAATAATAACGGGTTTCTTGGCCTGCTCAAGCGTAGGCGTTGGTATTGCCTTCGACAGCAGGTAATTACCAGGATTGTAAAGCGATGGATCGAACAAAGTACCCCCATCCAGCATGTCTTTTGTAGTGGCAGGTTCCGGTGAACAGGCTAAGCCAACGACAGCCAGAACGAGTAGACTAATGATTGTTTTCATGTCAGTTTTTAGACGTTTTAAGGATATTCCAGGTAATACTGGTCTGGACAAAAACAGGATACAGCGTGCCTGGTCCGGAACGACCGTTGCCGGTAAGCAGGTTGTAGCCGATAGAGGCATTGATTTTGAGGGGAAAGTTGGGGCAATAACACAGGCCAAATTCGGGCGACGCCAGCAGAGATGTTCGGGGTAATTCGTTGAAAATAGGACTTCCATAGTGAGCCGAAAAGTACCCCACGTTGGCCTTGACTACTGGTTGAATCAACCACTTAGGTCGAAAATAATAGGAAGCCGAGACCAGGTAGTTATCCTGCTTAATGGCATTAGAGTTTAAGGCGGTTCCCAGCCGCGAACTAATATAGCTTAGCCCTACATACAGCTGACTGGAAGCCAGTTTTGGCTGGGTGTACTGAACCATAATGCCATTTTCGGCATACAGATTAATTGATTTCTGAAGTCGAACTCCGATGTCCAGTACAGCGCCGTTGGATCGCGCGTGGGTAGATTGTGGCGGGCGTTCCTGTCCAAGTGCAGGCGAAAGAGTTGCTCCGACAAATAGAGGAACGAACAGGTAAATTGCATTCATGAGAAGGAGATGGGTGATATACTGCGGAAAGAGAAGAATTTGATTGGTGTGAGGCCGTTAAAAAAACTTGTATTCCAATCTTCGTTTAATCGAAATCGGCAACGACACCCCATTCTCATACGCTTCCATAAGTGCATGTTCTTCATTCTCACTGAAACGCGCTGATTTGGCGATACCAACGCCAGTTATAAGCAATCCAGGTAAACTGTAGGTTAGGCCCGACGGTGATGTCGCAGGAGCAGGTGAACTGGTTGACCTGCCAAAGGAGACGAATCCCGTTGCCAGCGTAGTAAGGGAATTCGTTAC
>JANXVQ010000554.1 GCA_025351545.1 Spirosoma sp. | reverse complement strand
ATCGCCAAAACAAAACCCTGGGTGGAGTGGGCCCTTAACAGTCAGCAACCGGATGGCTACTTCGGCCCATCCAAAGACTATGGTCCCCAGCCCGGCATCCAGCGTGACAACAGCCGTGACTGGTGGCCCAAAATGGTCATGCTAAAGATTTTGAAGCAATATTATTCGGCTACGGGGGATAAGCGCGTGATCAGCCTGATGACAAACTATTTTAAGTATCAGTTGAAAGAGCTTCCCCGGAAACCGCTGGATCACTGGACCTTCTGGGCGCGCTACCGGGGGGGCGATAACCTGATGGTGGTCTACTGGCTATATAATATTACGGGCGATAAGTTTTTGCTGGATTTAGGCGATCTGGTTCATAAACAGACATTTGATTATACAGATGCGTTTCTCAATACCGACCTGCTGACCAAGCCCGGCAGTATTCATTGCGTGAATCTGGCGCAGGGTATTAAAGCACCCATCATTTATTATCAGCATCATCCCGACAAAAAATACCTGGATGCCACCAAAAAAGGATTTGCCGATATCCGCAAATTCAACGGTCTGGCGCATGGTCTGTACGGGGGCGACGAAGCCCTGCATGGCAACAACCCAACGCAGGGTTCTGAATTGTGCTCGGCGGTCGAACTGATGTTTTCGCTGGAAAGTATGCTGGAAATTACCGGCGACGTAGCGTATGCCGACCATCTTGAAAAAGTAGCCTTTAATGCCTTACCGGCTCAGGTTTCGGACGATTTCATGACCCGCCAGTATTTTCAGCAGGCCAACCAGGTAATGGCGACCCGACACACGCGCAACTTCGACGTCAACCATAGCGGTACGGACCTTTGTTTTGGCTTGCTGTCCGGTTATCCGTGCTGCACGTCGAACATGCATCAGGGCTGGCCAAAGTTTGTGCAGAATCTGTGGTATGCTACCGGTACGCCGGGGCGGTCTGATAATGGACTCGCTGCCCTGGTGTATTCGCCGAGTGAAGTAAAAACGACGGTTGGTAACGGTACGGCGGTTTCGATTAAAGAAGAAACGGGTTATCCATTTGACGAGACCATCAAGTTTACGGTTAACGTCGAGCAGGGTGTAAAATCCGTTACGTTTCCATTTCACCTTCGCGTCCCACAATGGTGTAAGAAAGGCTCCGTAAAAATCAACGGTAAACTCTGGAAGGAAGCGCCCGGTAATGAATTGGTGAAGATTATCCGCGACTGGAAATCGGGGGATGTAGTTGAACTGGCGTTGCCGATGCATATTTTTAAAAACAACTGGTACGAGAACTCCATGTCGGTCGAGCGGGGCCCCATTACGTATGCCTTGAAAATAGGCGAGGAAGTTAAATCGGTCAAAAACGAAAAAGACCCGATTGACTACGGCGCAGCCTACAATGAAGTGTTCCCGACAACACCCTGGAATTATGCCCTGATTCAGGTGCCGGACAGCCAGCTTGAGGATCAGTATACACTCGAAAAAAGAGGCCCGGTTTCTGATTTCCCCTGGACCCCCGAACAAGCCCCATTACTCATTCGGACAAAGGCTAAACGCATTCCATCCTGGGGTATTTATAATGAAATGACCGGCCCGATTCCGTATAGCATCACGTATCAACTGGAAACAGCTCAAGAAACGGAAGAGGTTAGTTTAATTCCCTACGGCTGTACCAGTCTGCGTATTTCTCAGTTCCCTGTTGTTCGAAAGTAATACCTGAAAACACACGTCTTATGCCAGTATATTTTCGTCAAGCGACAAGAACAACCAGGCAAGTATCAGCCTGTACGATTGCCATATTGGGCATGACGGCCCTGTCGGGCTATGCCCAGTTGATGGTTCATCGATTCGAACCTGTGGGGTTCTCGCAGGTGATGATTACAGATGGTTTCTGGAAACCGAAGATGGATAAAGTGGCTACGGTAACGCTCCAGGCTTGTATTGTTCAAACGGAACAGAAAACAGGGCGGATTCGCAATTTTGAAAAAGTGGCCCGCCAACAGGGTGAAAAGCACGAAGGGATATATTACGACGACAGCGACGTTTACAAAGCCCTTGAAGCGATGGCCTACTCGCTCAAAAATCATCCGGATGCCGCCGTTCAACAAAAAGCCGATGAGTGGATTGATAAGATTGCAGCCGCTCAATTGCCGGATGGCTACCTCAATACATATTACACGCTGACAGGTCTGGACAAACGCTGGACCGACATGGAGCGGCACGAAGATTACTGCGCTGGTCATCTGATCGAAGCCGCCGTCGCGTATTACAATACCACCGGAAAGCGTAAGTTGTTAGACGTAGCGATTCGCTTTGCCAACCATATCGATTCAACGTTCCGAATTACGAATCGTCCCTGGGTGAGTGGCCACCAGGAAATTGAACTGGCCCTGATGCGGCTCTACCATCTGACCAAACAGGACCGATACCTTAAACTGGCTGACTGGTTTCTGGATCAGCGTGGGCGGGGTTACGGTAAGGGGAAAATCTGGGATGAGTGGAAGAACCCCAACTATTGCCAGGATGACGTACCGGTGAAGCAGCAAAAAGAAATTACCGGGCACGCCGTTCGGGCCATGTACCAGTACACCGGTGCCGCCGATGTCGCAGCCGCCACCAACGACCCGGGCTACATGAAGGCCATGACCACCGTTTGGGAGGATGTGGTTTATCGGAATATGTATTTGACCGGTGGCATCGGCTCGTCGGGTCATAACGAAGGCTTTACGGAAGACTTTGATTTACCCAACGAATCGGCCTACTGCGAAACCTGCGCGTCAGTGGGCATGGTGTTCTGGAATCAGCGGATGAATCTGTTAACCGGCGAGAGTAAATACATCGACGTACTGGAACGAAGTTTATATAATGGTGCGCTGGATGGTATGAGTCTGAGCGGTGACCGCTTTTTCTATGGCAATCCGCTTTCGTCGGCCGGTAATTACGGACGTAGTGAATGGTTCGGTACGGCCTGCTGCCCGTCAAATATTGCCCGGCTGGTGGCGTCGCTGGGCGATTACATTTATGGTCGTTCTGAGCAGGGGATTTGGGTCAACCTGTTCGTTTCCAGCAATACGACATTTACATTTGGCAAAAACACGGTGCCGCTGCAACTGGAAACCAATTATCCGTGGGAAGGCAACGTGAAGATTACGGTTAATCCAGCGAAAAAGGTGGGGTATGCCTTGCACGTGCGAATACCCGGCTGGTCGGAAAATGTACCGGCACCCGGCAAGCTGTATCAGTTTACCGACAACCGGGATGAAAAAGTCGACATTCTGTTGAATGGCAAATCCGCAACATATCGTCAGGAAAAGGGCTATGCCGTTATTGACCGGACCTGGCAAAAAGGCGATGTTGTTGAGGTGAAATTACCCATGGCTGTTCGGCAGGTGACTGCCCGAACAGAGGTAAAAGCCGATCAGGACCGCGTGGCCTTTCAACGTGGTCCGCTGGTATATTGCGTAGAAGGTGTCGATAATCAAGGACGGGCCTACAATATTCTCGTGCCGGACAAGGCAACTTTCACAACGAGCGCGCATCAGGTGCTTGACGAGCGTGTAATTGCGATACAAGCTAACCTCTCTATCGTAGAAGCAGCTGCTGACGGGCTACGTGTAGAGATCAAACCTAAGTCAATTACGGCAATCCCGTACTACGCCTGGGCGAATCGGGGGAAAAGTCCCATGCAGGTGTGGTTACCAAGCCGGATCAAGGAAGTGAAAATTGCCGAATAGGTAATCCGTATGTCTTTAGGTTTGTGCCATAATATTATTCCAAGGTTGGCTTGCCTGTTGTAGCTACCTTTGATCACTCACAAATGTGAGCTACCCTACTGCTTCGGCAGGCCCCACAGAGTTGCCTTAAAGCGTATGCCAGGTAAGACCTATCCGTAGATCCAAGCCTCTGCGGGGTTCCTCGAACACCAGATTCAGATAGAAATGAGGGTTGTCAGGCCCATTAGAAAGGTAATGAAGTCTGTTCGGGAAAGTGGTTGTATCTGTAAACATTAACCCTGTCTGATCGTGGAGCAACCAAATCAGTATCGCTA
>JANXVQ010000546.1 GCA_025351545.1 Spirosoma sp. | reverse complement strand
ATTTTAAAAACCGATAAAAATCAGCCGGGGGGCGCTCAACCCAAATATCTCAACTCGCCTGAAACCACGGTTTACCACAAGAGCCAGGTTCTGTACGGTATCTTTCAGGCAAAGCAGGCTATCCGACAAGAAGATGTTTGTTATTTGACAGAAGGATACACGGATGTGATCTCTCTGCACCAGGCTGGTATCAAAAACGTGGTTGCTTCGTCGGGAACGTCACTCACAACCGAGCAGATTCGGCTAATTTCTCGTTTTACACCCAATGTTACTATTCTATATGACGGTGATGCGGCTGGTATTAAAGCAGCCCTGCGTGGTTTGGATATGGTATTGGAGGAGGGCTTAAATATAAGACTGCTGCTGCTGCCTGATGGTGAAGACCCAGACAGCTACGTGCATAAAATAGGAGCTGAAGCCTTTAAAACTTATATTAAAAACCACTCACAAGACTTCATTGATTTTAAAGCCAGCCGGTGGCTAACCGAAGCGGGTGACAATCCGCTCAAACGTGCTGAGGGTATATCCGATGTTTGCGCCAGTATTACTAAAATTTCGGATCCTCTTAAGCGTCAAACACTTTCTCAGCGCGTAGCACAGCTCTTTCATGTTGGCGAGCAATCGGTTATTTCGGAAATAAACCGGTTAATTCGAAAACAGCAAGAACAGAGTCATAAGGATTCACAGCGTCAACAGCGATCTGCCGATCCAGGTAAGCCACTGTCCTATAGCCCTGCATCAGTTTCGGCAGAGCCATCCCTTGATGATATAAATTCACTACTGGATGGGTTTAGTGTTGAATCGCCCGAAATCGATACTCCCGGTGCAGGAGTAACAGTTGGCCGGTTTAACAAGGACGAGCGTATAAAGTCTGTCAGAGCACCCATATCGTATCAAGAAGAGGAATGTATCCGGTTGTTAATAAATTACGGCACGCGTGAACTGGAGCCCGGCATTACACTCTGTCAGTATGTGCTGAGTGAGTTGCATGAGATTGACTTTCAAACTCCACCTTATGATGTGATTCTGGCCATGTTTCGTGAGGCCTACGGTAAGGGGGATATTTTGACGGCTGGTGATTTTTTGAACCGTCACTCACCCAGCGAAATAGACATTCAGAATCAAGCCATCCATCTGACCACACCACGCTACGAAATAAGTGATGGTTGGCTAAAGCACGAAATTCTGGTGCCTTCTGAAGCCGAGATTGGCATTTTAGCGGATGCTGCTTACCGCAACATCCTACGAATCAAAAAGATGCTGGCTGAGCAGCGTATGACAACTCTACAGCAACTTTTACGGGAATCAAACAATAAAGCCCCTGAAGAGGCTGATCAGTTACTAACGGAGTATATGCACTTTAAGCGGATTGATATTGAAATTTCAAGCCTTCTTGGCACCGTTATTTCAGGCTGATTCAAGGAACGTTTACAAAAAAACCCCAGCTTATAATAAGCTGGGGCCGACCTTTATCAACAGGGAGGGTGAACACTAAGCTTGCGCTACCGTTGGGATGCTAATCATCAGTTCGGCATCGATTTGCCGATTCAACTCATCCAGTAAGCTGGCATGTGAGTGGAGTTGACCGGGTTTTGAAAGTCTACTCGATTGTCCGGCTTTCTGACCTGACATATCGAGTAATAAAGTCATCAGAACATCGCCCATATGTTGGCGCAGTTCGATGAGTCGGTTTAAGCGTGCCCTGTTCGCCGTTGGTCGGCGAGCAGCTGTTTGTAACATATTTATAATTCGTTCCAATTTAGCGAAGCGATAATGAAACGCTTCTGTTGCCTGCGCCCAAGCCAAAATTACTTTCTGGATTTCCTCTTCTGAGGCTTTGTAATCGAACGTTGCTGTTGATTCTTCCTGATTCATCATCCGATGGTCAAATAATGTGTTGTTGCAATTGGATAATCAAAAGTAGAGTCGTTAATAGGCTTAATGCAAACCCTTGTGCGTGAAATCACCATTTTCCCGGATGAAATCACCTAAAAAGTTTGACCTAAATGGTTGATTTCATCCGGGAAATAGTTGATTTCATGCACAAGGTGTTGTCGAATCATCTCTATCGTTGTTACATTGATCCACCAATACGTTTAAAAAGATCATGAATCAATCAGCCAGTGGTGAGGAGACCACTAAAAAATTTGCGATTCGTCGCCGGGATTTTTCGATTCTTGTTGCACAGTCAGAGCTGTTCAACTGTGAGGTGTTAAGTCAACTTCTGAAGGAGCAGGGTTATAATGTTGTAGGCCGGGCTGTTGAGATGGAGGATACTCTCCAGCAAATCAGAGTGAAGCGTCCGCATTGCGTAATTCTGGAGTCAGAGATTTCAGGAAAGCGAAGCTTTGATATTGTTGAGAAGATGCAGCAATCGAACCAGCAAACGAAATTCATATTATATACCCGCAGCCCTGATCTACAGATGGTTGCCAAGGCTATGCAGATTGGCTTTTTTGGCTTTTTATATGCAACAGATGGGCTGGATGAACTATACCGTTGCTTTCAGACTGTTAGTGACGGTGGCTGTTACTACAGTAATGGCTTTATGAATCTGCTTAAAAATATGGGTATGGAAGTAATGTCCGATACCACTCGTGATGAGCTTAGCCGATTGACCCAGCGTGAACGACAAGTATTACGACTGGTTGCCAATGGACACACTGCCAGCGACATCGCCGATCAACTCAATATCAGTTATCGAACGGCGGTGAACCACAAAGCGCACATTGCTAAAAAATTGCAGTTGAATAGCTGCCGCCAGTTACCAAAATATAGTATTGCGGTCAAGAACTACTTGTAAGAGATGGTTTTAGGAGGCAAGCACAAAAGAGTCAGCATCAGCATAAGGCCGTTGATTACCCTGTAGCCATTCGCGGAATTCATGCATTCGGGCGCGCGGAACAATAATGTTATGTCCTTCGGGCGTGTTAAGCCGGACAATGTATTTACCATTTTCCCAATATGCATAATTCAATACAGCTTGTCGGTTAACGATATAATCGCGCTTGATACGAAAAAACTGAGTGGGGTCTAGTTCAGCTTCCAGTTCGTTCAATGTTTTACTAATCAAGTAACGCCCTTTTGTTAGTTCCGCGTAATAAAATCGCTCCTCAATGGTAAAATAATAAACATCATTAACCGGGAAATCTAATTCACCATACGAATTCTTGCCTTTCAGATAAGCCAGATAAGGCGAAGGTGTAATTGGTTTGGGTGTGAACGTGGCCGATAGAGCCAGAGCCTTCTGCATGGTTTCAACTGCCTCAGCTTCAGCAATCTCCTGAGCATTCTGCCGTTGTTGCAGGTAATCAGAAATTAAGGAAATATTGACGATAAGATAGCCAAGAATGAATACAGGCATTAAATAACGAAAATACATCGCCCAGGCAAAAGTGTCGCTAAGATATTGGTTCCAATAATTAGCAAACGAATAGTCCGGGAATTGTTCCATCACAAAACGAACCGTCTGTGTTACCGGGTTAAATACAAAGAAAGAGAGTAAGACAACTGGTAATAAACTTGACTCGTATCGACTAATGTCATTCACAGTCAGTCCAACAGACTTGAGCCGAAAACGGACATGATATTGATTAATAAGGATTACCAGAATGTAAGCCGTACACATCTCCGGAATAATATAACCCCTGAATAGAATACTGACATAAGGAAACAAACCACCCAGGCGGGTTAAAATAGCAGCCTTATCACTGTAGGAAACAGTCCACGCCAGACCTTCCACAAGCAGAAGAAGGCCCACAAAGAGACCCATGCTATAGAGCGGCTTCCTTAAGAAATTTCTTGTCAGTTGTATTTCTGTCATGCTGCCTTAGCAAAAATCAGGACTAAGATAAGAGTAAAATTTTACTAATTCCAACAAGCTAATGTGACTTTTTTGCGATTGCTGCCCGTTCGATTGACTGCTAGCTTTGTATTAACAAAAAGGCCCTGTAAAAGGCGCCAACAACCAAAGCAAACAACATCAAACCGATAATTACTATGAAAAAGCAATTCGCCATAAAAGCAATTCAAGCGTCTAAAAAAAGTTTTTTGTTTGCTGCTAAAGATGAAACGGCCAGTGTACTTAAGTTCTTGGCCGGAGACGGCGAATGCTGCCCCTGGTTAAGTGGTAAAGGAACAGCTACCCAAACCAACTTCACTTCTTTAAGCGCATAATTTATGCCAACCGTACATCAACTTTATCGACAGGAGCTGGACCGTTGTCGCGAATCGTTCGACCAAGTCGATTTACGCAAAGAAGGGGGATATTTGATGAAATTTACTACGTTCTCTGCGAACGTTGAGAATATCATGCCTTCTATCCCCCGCAGCAAGCATGAAACATTGTTTCGTGGGCTATTGTTGCAGCAAATGTTTACAACTTTCGATCAAAATTGTTTGACAGCGGGTGAACTGGTAAAGTTCCGTGGCAAGAACACTCTATTTTCACAAAGCGACGGACCAAAGATTTACTGTACGTATCATCTTGGCTCGTATCGGTTACTGACTACCGTATTGTTCCGCCAGGGAATTGATTGTGTCCAACTTTTGGGCAGTAACATGAACCGAAATCAGGGTGATGGTATAACTAAACTTTTCGATGAGTTACGCCGTAAATACGCCCTAACCAATGTTTTTAAAATTGTTGATGCCGGCAGCCCATCGGCCGGACTAACGATGCTTCGAGAGTTGAAAGCGGGTCGATCTCTGGTTGTTTACGTAGATGGTAGTCACGAAACGGCTCCCGAACCGGGAGAGGAAGATAAGTTTCTGTCGGTTCGCTTTGGTGATCGGCATGTTTTAACACGAAAAGGCGTCGGTTATTTATCGCATGCAGCAGGGGTGTCTATTGTGCCGGTCGTGAGTTACCGTCAGTCTGATATGACAAACGTGCTTCATTATCAGAAGCCAATTATACCCATCGTTCGAAGTGATCGGGAAATTTATTGCCAGGAGGCCATGCAGCAACTTTACGATGCATTCTGGCCATTTCTGAAGCGATACCCTGAGCAGTGGGAGGGATGGAATTACATTCATTCATTTCTGGAGCCTGAAAAGCGCTCCGCTAATGTCTTAAAAAGAGAAACTTCACGCCCTGTTTTTAATGAAGTGAGATATTCTCTTTGCGATCTTCAACAGGCGCCTATTCTCTTCGATCGACAGCTATATCAGACGTATGAGATTACTGAAGATCTGCGCGATTTACTGCTAAATTTAAATACAGTTGAGTCGGTTGAAGAGGTGGTTGGTCAGGAAGTGTTTGGAGAATTACTGGAAATGGAGGTACTTCATTGATTGGATTTATACATTTTTATACGGTCAAGGCCCGAATCTAGATTTAGATTCGGGCCTTGACCGTATAAAAATG
>JANXVQ010000467.1 GCA_025351545.1 Spirosoma sp. | reverse complement strand
TCTACACAATAAAAATATGCCAATAACTCGCTCTGCTTTTCAACGCTATCGACTCATCGACGAGATCATCAGTCGTTATCCGCGTCGCTATTCCAAACAACGTCTGTTTGAACTTTGCCAGGATAAATGTGGCATTCGGTCGATTTCATCACTCGAAAAAGATATCCAGCGGATGCGTGAAGAACATGATGCGCCCATTGAATACTGCAAACGATCTAATGGCTATTACTATAGTAATCCCCAGTTTCGATTGCTGAATCTGATGCTTTCGCCTGAGGATATGGATGCCCTGGATTATGCCCGTGAGGTGTTGGCCGCTACGCAGGGAGCTACTGTTGCTGATGAGTTGACTAATGCGTTGCAAAAGGTGCGGCAGAGTTTGGATATCATTCGCGAAGTGAAAAGCGACGATCGGGGAGCCCCCGCCATGTCGCGCCGAATTGTGTATGTAGAAGAGAAAATATTGGGTGGCAACCGCCAGTATGTGCCGGTACTTATTCGAGCGGTGAACCAGAGCCGACAAGTGGCGTTTCGTTACTTGAAATATGAAGAAGTGGCCCC
Organism: Spirosoma sp.; assembly: GCA_025351545.1. Taxonomy (GTDB): domain Bacteria; phylum Bacteroidota; class Bacteroidia; order Cytophagales; family Spirosomataceae; genus Spirosoma. Next base: position 1,802 of record JANXVQ010000467.1, on the reverse strand, counting down.
CGTAACCAATGCAAAAACTGCCCGTAAAAACCAGATTACCAATCAACTAACTGGTCCTCCCGACAGGCCAAAGCTGCGAATTCTACACCCGCTTTTGCTGCGGGAAGTGGCCGATAGCTGGTATGTAATTGGGTATGACGCCGTTAGTGGCAGCGAAAAAACCTTCGCTCTCGACCGTATGAGCGAACTTGAACTGTTAGACGATCCCTGCGATGTGCCGCCCGCTGTACTGGCTAGTGTGAGCGATTTGTTTGAACATATTTATGGCATTACAGACAGTCACGGGCCGGTCGAAGACATTGAGCTTTCGTTTACTCCGCTGTTTGGCCAATACGTGAAAGCCAAACCTATCCACCAAACGCAGGAAGTGCTGAGCGACACCGACACTGAATGTATTGTGCGGCTGCGCCTGGCCCCCAACCGCGACCTGCTCATGCATTTGCGGAGTTATGGCGAACACCTGACCGTGTTGCAACCGGCTAGTTTGGTACAGGAAATAAAGACATCGCTGGAAGCTACGCTGTCCCGTTATTGATGTTTCTGGGCCGAAATCAACATAAGTTGTAAATAAAATCAGGTGCGTTGGGCTGTAGTCCGGCAACAATCAATAATAGTATGCCCTCCTTCACGACTATCCTCCAAAAATTCGGCGAGAAAGGCGATAAAACCCGTTGGACGTATATTGAAATTCCGATGGAAATAACTGACCTACTGAAACCCGGCCAGAGAACACCGTTTCGGGTAAAGGGAACGCTCGACAATTATCCAATAAAACTGGTCTCACTATTACCGCTCGGAAAGTCGGTAGTGCGCATTACAGACGGTTTGACAGGGGGTTTCATGATGCCGATAAATGCTGGTATGCGCCGGGGTATTGGCAAAGATGAAGAAGGCGAACCGATACGGGTTAGCCTCGATGTAGACAACGATCCTGTACCTCAATCGGCCGATTTGTTGGCTTGTCTGGAAGATGACCCACAGGCAAAGAAGCACTACGAGTCGTTAGCCAAAAGTCATCAGAATTATTTCAGTAACTGGATCGAAGATGCTAAAACCCCCGAAACTAAAGCCAATCGGATTGTTCAATCGCTGCGGGGATTAGCGATGAAGATGAACTTTGGCGAAATGATTCGATACGTTAAACAGCATCGATAGGCGCACTAGTGGGCACCGGGTAACCCGCTGGTTTGACCCCAGCTACGCAATTCATCCCCGGTCCATAGTTCCGGAAAAAATATGATGTGCTGCTGCTTAGGAGGCAGGTACGTTTGCCAGTTGGTGCCTCCTGTTGCCCGTATGTTGTCTGGCTCTTTTTGCAGATACTGCACTGCCGACCGAAAATGGGCCAGTTTCCAGCGAATATTAACCCGCCAATCATATTCACGCAGAGCGTTTACCAAGTCTGCGGTGCTTTGACCGTCACGTTCCAGATGTTGATATTGGTGGAGCAAATTCTTGAACTGGTATTCCTCTGACAGCCTGACAAGTTGTGGACCATTATGTTGGTCGAATTGTTTGAGTGTCAGGGTTTTTTGCTGAGTAGCCAGTTCGGTTGCGCCACGTTTCCAGTACATAAACTCATAGAGATCAGAAATATATTCAGGCTCGGACGGGGCCGAAACGAGAAGATTTCGGAAATCAGTCGACATGATCTCAATCTTTCGAAACTGAACCGACTGAAAGCCACTTGACGGAAGCAAAGCCATTCGAAATTTCAGGAACTGTTCGCGTTCCATACCCGTAATCATGATCGTAAATGAGTCTTCCAGCAACTTGAAATACTGATTGACACGCTGCATCCG
>JANXVQ010000446.1 GCA_025351545.1 Spirosoma sp. | reverse complement strand
CAGTTTGGTGGCAACAACGACATCAAGCCCATTCTGGCAGCTTACCAGTTAGGCATCACCGAACATGGCGAGCCGTTTATGCGGGCGCGGATGGAGCAGTCGGCGGTGCGGCTGCTGCGTAATATCTTCCGGGTGGGTCTGTTCGAGAATCCGTACCTGAACCCCGTCGAAACCACCCGGCTGGTGGGCCAACCGGCTTACATGAAAGCAGGCTATGAGGCTCAAGTACAGTCGGTTGTGTTGCTGAAAAATAGGGCGAACGTGCTGCCTCTGTCAGCGGGCAAGACAGTGTATGTACCGAAGAGGTATATGGCTGCCAGCCGCAACTTCCTTGGCGCGGAAATCCCGGCTACCACCGATTACCCGGTGAACATGAACCTGCTCAAGCAGTATGTGAACGTGACCGACAACCCCGCCCAAGCCGACGTGGCCCTGGTGTTTATCGAGAACCCGAAAAGTGGCCTCGGCTACGACCAGGAAGACCTCAAAAAGGGCGGCAACGGCTATTTGCCCATCAGCCTGCAATATGCCGACTACACGGCCACCGATGCCCGCGCTACCAGCCTGGCCGGGGGCGACCCAATGGAGTCGTCAGCCAACCGCTCCTACAAAGGCAAGACCGTGAAAACCCGTAACGCCACCGACGCGCAACTGGTCCGCGACACCCGTCAGCAGATGAACGGCAAGCCCGTCATTGTCGCCGTGAACGTATCCAATCCACTAGTTTTTAGCGAGTTTGAGAGCGACGCAAATGCTATCTTAGTCAGTTTCAACGTGCAGGATCAGGCACTGCTGGACATACTCTCGGGCCGGGCCGAACCGTCGGCCCGCCTGCCGATGCAAATGCCTGCCAGCATGAGCGTGGTGGAAAAACAAGCCGAAGACGTGCCGCAGGATATGGCCTGCCACCAGGATTCCGAAGGCCATCGCTATGATTTCGGTTTTGGCATGAACTGGAAAGGCGTTATCAGCGATGCCCGCACCCGGCAGTACGTTGGCCCAATCGCCAGCAAAAAAGCACCATAAGGGCATTCGTAGATTCCATTTGTCGGTGGCGTTCGTCGGTCAGATTCCGGCAGTCAACCGCCCGAACCGGGCAGTCAATCCAGTTCTTTTTTGGAACCGGCTGCCCGGTGAGACCTTACCCATAAAAAACCATGAAAAAACACTTGTTTCTTGCCCTGATGCTCGCCGTCGCGGGCGGCACGATGGCCCAAATGCCACCGAACTATCACCTCCTCAAAAAAACCATCGTCGGGGGCGAAGGCGGCTGGGATTATCTGCTGGCCGACCCGATGGGCGGGCACCTCTATCTGTCGCATAGTACGCAGGTGGAGGTGCTGGACTTGAAAACACACCAGAAAATCGGTACGATTGCGCCCACGCCGGGCATCCACGGCATTGCCGTCGTGAACGAGGCTGGTGTAGGTTACACCACCAACGGACGACCCAACACAGTGGCTCAGTTCGATCTGAAAACGCTGAAAATCACGAAGGAAATACCGACGGGTAAAAAGCCGGATGCAGTGCTGTATGATGCCTTCTCGAAGCGGGTGTTTGTCTTCAACAACGAGGGCAACAGTGCGACGGTAATCGAAGCCGCTACGGGTCTCCCAGCGGGTACCGTTGACCTGGGTGGGGCACCCGAAGCCGCCGTGACCGACGATAAAGGCCAGATTTTTGTGAACCTCGAAGACAAAAATGAAGTAGCCGTTTTCGATGCCAAAACACTGGTTGTCAAGCATCACTGGCCGCTCGGCACGGGAGAAGAACCCACCGGGCTGGCTTTCGACAAAGGGCATCACCGGCTGTTCAGCACCTGCCACAATAAACAGATGGCCGTGCTGGATTCGCAGACGGGTAAGGTGCTGGCCACCGTCCCTATTGGCAGCGGGGTAGACGGAGCCGTGTTCGACACGGCAACAGGATCAGCCATTTGCTCCAACGGCGAAGGGACGCTGACGGTGGTGCGGGAAACGAAACCCCGCCAGTTTGACGTCATACAAACCGTGCCGACCCAGCGCGGGGCGCGCACCATCACCATCGACCCGCAAAGCCACCACATTTTTGTGATCACCGCCGAGTATGGCCCCGCGCCAGCCGCTACCACCGAAACCCCCAATCCGCGCCCGCCCGTGCTGCCCGGCACATTTGTGGTGCTGGAATACGGGGCGAACTGATTACCCGACTGATGACGGTTCACATAACTAACACAAGGAACCATGAACGCCCAAACTGCTCTACCTGGCGGTCTGCTCACCCTCGTGGGGGCGGGCGACGGGCAGGGCGACATCTACCGCGTTCACCCCGACGGCACGCTAACCAACAGCTTTCGGGATGCCTGGTTCGTGCCCCAGAAAACAAGCCCTGATCGGGATATTCATACCTTGCTGACCGCTTAAAGTCATGAAAACAAGCGCACTAACCCCTTTTGCCCTGTTGATACCCTCGGTTGCGGTGCCTGCTCAAACCGATTCGCCAGGGCTGTTTATCGCCCAGTTTGACCATATACTTGGTACCTCGCTGACCGTTAAACTGACGGCTTCTTCCTGGGCCGCAGCCCGACTGGCTGAACAGGTGCTGTTGGCCGAAATGGAGCGTCTTGAATCGGTATTGAGCAGCTATCGGTCCGACAGCGAGTTTAGCCGCTGGTTAGCCGCTCCGCTCAACGGTGCCGTCGCGGTATCCAGTGATTTACTGGACGTATTGAGCCAGTTCGACCACTGGCGGGCGCAAACAAACGGGGTACTCAATGCTGCGGCCGAACATCTGAACCAACGCTGGCAACAGGCCGCTCACCGGCAAGAGAAACCCTCCGAAGCCGACCGGCAACAGGCGGTGATCGAGGTCAACCAAACCCACTGGCGGCTCGACGCCGATCAACAGACGGCTACCCGGCTGACTTCCGTACCCCTTCGGCTACACACCTTTACCAAAGGCTATGTATTGGACCGGACAGCTGAGGTGGTACTGGCTACGCCGGGCGTAAGTGGGCTGGTGCTGAACAGCGGGGGCGACCTGCTGGTACGGGGCAACTGGTCGGAAACCGTAGCCATAGCCAATCCGCGCTCCCCTGCTGATAACGCCCTCCCGATTGCCCGACTGATCGTGCAGAATGCAGCCATAGCCACCAGTGGTGATTATCGACGAGGCACACAGGTGGGTAATGAGTGGGGGTCACACATTATGGACCCGCGCACGGGGATGCCCGCCAGCGCCGTCATCAGCGCGACTGTGCTTCACCCTGACCCGGTTACGGCAGGTGCTTTAGCAACAACCTTTACCATTCTTACCCCAGCGGAAAGTGCCTCGCTGGCTACCGGGCTGCCCGGTACGGAGTACCTGCTGATTAGCCGCCAGGGTGAATTTATAGCCAGTAAAGGCTGGCCGGGAATTGCCCTTCCGCTACCAGAGAGCCTATTGATGTCAACCGCGCCGAAAACGGCTTATTTACTCTCCGTACCGACAAAGGATAAACAGTGGAATCCCATTCAGGAATTGCTTATCACCTTTGATCTGGCCCGCTTCGAGGGTGGGTCCCGCCGGCCTTTTGTCGCCGTCTGGGTCGTTGACGAAGCTAAAAAACCCGTGCGGCAACTGGCCCTGTGGTACAACAAACCCCGCTGGCTGCACGATTTGCGGGAGTGGTATACCCTCAACGTGGAGACCGACGTGGCCACATCGGTGGCGAGTGCCACTCGTTCGCCAGGCCAGTACACGCTTGTCTGGGATGGAAAAGATGACCAAGGGCAGTGGGTAAAACAGGGTAAATACACTATCCAGATTGAAGCCGCCCGCGAACATGGCACCTATCAGTTGATCCAGCAAATGATGGATTTCAACGGAAAGGTTAAACAACAACTCCTCAATGGCAATGTCGAAATCACGACCGCAACCCTGGATTACCGCGAGAAAGCAACAACCCGCTAACGGGCAGTCGATGGACGAATCAGTACCTGGTCCCAAACCTATTTCTGGCCTGCGTTGGGCCAGTGTGGCCCGGTGGCTGCACCTTTACCTATCGGTAGTGAGCTTTGTGCTGGTTCTTTTTTTTGCTGTAACGGGCCTGACGCTCAACCATGCCGACTGGTTTGGGGATGCCTCCCGGACAAATGAATATACCGGTCAGTTGAACCCTGTCTGGATAAAGGGCGCCGACACCACAACGATCAATAAGCTGGCTATAGTCAAGTATCTGCGGACGGCGCATCAGATCAGGGGAGC
>JANXVQ010000421.1 GCA_025351545.1 Spirosoma sp. | reverse complement strand
CATTAAAGGCAATGAGTTGCTTGGATCAGAATTGGTTTTATTACCTATGTATTTCTTCTTGCCCATCTGTTTGTGGAGGGATCCTATTCTAATCAGTCAAAGATAGATGTTAATGCATTTAATAGGTAGCATAATTATAGTAAACTGCTTGTAAGGTATTAAAATGCTAATAAACTTATATAAAACTGGTGTATTTTATAATTAAACGGCATTTTTCGCTTTCGTTCGCATCCGTATGCTTCATCATAATGTGACGAAGAAGCGTCAAAACCGCCCCTGGATACGTGGCGCAGGGTGGTGTTTACCTGTTCGATTATCATTCTCCCAGAGCCACTAACTGGTGTTGCTACTATAGCCGTAGTGTTTATGATTTTTGGTGTAAGTTAAATACCTAAGTTCGGTGAATTCCAATAAATCGCTTATCAAAACATTTTGACTCGCAATTGCGTATGTTTTGTAAACAATTCTATTGTAGAATTTCTATCGAACTGTCTAGTATGAATAATGATCAGCAATGGGTAGCCTTGCTAACCGAAGATGAGGATGATTATGCCTATTGGCAATATGGATTTGGCTGCTGGGCCACTCACCTGCGAATAGAATGGTTCGCAACAGGGGACGCTTTTTTTGCCCGACCCGGTTTAATGAACATTGGTCCCGCTGTGGTGCTGTTGGATGGCTTGATGCCAAGGAATGAAGAGTCGCACTGGCTGGCGAAAATTCTAAAACACGAGTGCTGCCAGGGTTTGAGTGTTATTATGCTGGCCGATCAATTTCTAGACGACCAACAGCAACAGCTATATATGAATATGGGCGCGGTTGAATGTATGATTAAGCCTTTTAATCAGCAGGACCTGAAAAAGTCTATTCTTGCCATAAGTCAGTATGCTGTAACCTGACGAAATTACTCAGTTTACTTACTGAAACTCTGGAATTAAAGCAGCTAAATAGCTGTTTGAAAACGATTTATAATTGGCTTCTCCACAATACCGGCAATGAGGGAAACTACTATACCATCCTCAATCGTCAGCACACCATAATTCCGGGGGGACAGATTACGTAGGTGCGATGACCAGGTTATCGGACTTTAAGGTCAAATATTTGCTCATTTATTCTAGACAAAAGGTGAATACCCAACCGTCAAGCCAGACTGGTTAGACAGCAAAGACCAGCAAGAGAACCTTATCTTTGGTCGTTGGGCCTGCCGGCACGGCTGGTGAAATAACCTTTCCGCATGAATAAAACAGCCTGACGCTAATCAGCAAAGATTTTTTTATAAGAAAGCCCAACTCTTGTAATTAGTGTGGTGTAGTGGTGCAAGTTCTCTAACTCACCACCACCACACCGACGTCAATTATTATTTTTGGCGGGCTGCCCAGGCATCCATCTTGCGTTCCAGCACATCCAGCGGCATACAGCCATCCTTGAGGAATTCATCATGAAAAGCCGCCAGACTGAATTTGTCGCCAAGTTGCTTTTCGTATTTAGTCCGTAACCCGCGGATTTTCAACGCGCCGATTTTATAGGATAATGCCTGGCCGGGAATCGCCATGTAGCGTTCAATTTCGGCTGTGGCGCCCTGCTCCGCGATGGGTTCATTGGCCATCATGTACTTGATAGCCTGCTCGCGGGTCATGTGTTTCGTATGCAGCCCGACATCAACTACCAATCGGATAGCGCGGTGGATTTCATCGCCCAGGGCGCCCATATATTGGTAAGGATCAGTGTATAATCCCAATTCTTTGCCGAGGGATTCGCAATATAAAGCCCAGCCCTCGCCGTAAGCACCGTACCAGGCAAATCGCCGGAATTTGGGTAAACTTGTGTTCTCCTGTTGCAGTGACGTCTGATAATGGTGGCCCGGAATGGCTTCGTGCAAAAACAGTGACTCCATGCCTGAGGTGAAGTTGAACTTGGTGGCATCGGGTATGGGCACGTAAAAAATACCCGGCCGGCTGCCATCTGCCGATGCCTGATTGTACTCGGCGCTGGCGGATGCTTCCCGGAATTTCTCGGTCTGCCGTATCTCGAATTTAGACCTGGGCGTGTTCGTAAACTCCTTTTTTAGGTTCGGCTCCAGTCGGGCTAATATAGCCTGAAATGCATCCAGTACTTCTTTGGGCTTTTTATAAGGATAAAATTTCTTTTCGGTTTTGAGGTGCGTGAAAAATTCATCCAGCGTACCGGTGAAGCCGACCTGCGTTTTTACCTTCTCCATCTCGCCCCGAATCCGGGCGACTTCTTTAAGGCCGATCCGGGAAATTTCTTCCGGAGTATCGTTCGTTGTAGTTTGAACTTTAACCAGATAGCGGTACAATTCCGGACCCTGTGGCAATATGTCAATGCCGGATGTGGTTCTGGCTTTGGGTAGGTATTCGTCTTTCAGGAAAGCGCCCAACTTACGATAAGTCGGTACGATCTGTTCGTTGATGGCTTTCTTATAAGAGGCTATAAGCCGGTCTTTATCGGCTGTACTAAAGGTTTTGGGTAGCTTTTGAATAGGCCCGTAAAACAGGCTTTTTGTTGGATCACTCACCACTAGATCTGTCATCTGCGGAATCATTTTCACCACCAGGCTCTTCGGCAGAACCCGCCCGGTCGCTATTCCTTTTCGAAAACCCGTGATTGCTGAGTCGCCCCACACAGAAAAGGCCGAAGCGCGTTTTAACCAGTCGTCATAATCCTTAACCGTTTTGAACGGTTGCGCCCCTTCGCCACTACCCAACTGCCCAAAAGCCAGCGTCAGGCCGGTGAACTGGTTGAATGGTATTTCTTCCTGATGAAACTGAAACTGCTCCAGTTGCAGCGCTAACTCGCGAGTTAGAATATCGTAAGAAATCTTATCCTCATCAGATAGTTTCTCGCGGTCAAATGCTTTTAGTTTTTCCAGCGTACTCGTGTAAAAAACTTTACTCTCAGCCAAAAACGACTGCGAAATGTCATTCGGTAGTTGGTCGTTGTAGCGGCTATCTCCCTGCTGTGTAGCTTCTACAGGAAATAGCTTCAACCGTTGCTCATAATAATCGTCCAAAACGGTAGCAAAGCCGGAGTCGGTGGTCGTTGATTGTTCGTTTTTCTTGGAATTGCAGCTAATCAGCGTAGCCATAATAATGGATACTAAAATGCTTATTTTCATGTGCGATGGTAGGGGTTTTTAGGTCTGAAAGATACAGTTTATTAGTTCTGATGGGTAATATTTTCAACCACATCGGACCGCCGAAGTGGTTGAAAATTGAAATTAATTCTGTGTCATTACTATGAATATTCGTGCGAAAATTAGAAAGGACTATTAATCAACTTCTTATTGAACCTCGAACAACAAAACAACTGCGCCACCCAATTCAATCTGATCGCCGTTTTGAAGTGGGTAGCTCATGCCGGGAATATCGGCTCGTTCGACGCTGTCGTTCGGGTGAAAAATTTTGGTTTTGTTACCACTCGCCGGTAATCCACCCGCATCAACCACCAGTGAATATTGACGTCGGTTGGTGTCGTAACGAATGGTCGCATGGGAGCGGCTAACTGCGCTGTTTCCCGCTCCCTGTTTTGGATTAAAACCCGGATCATCATCGTTAAGAATAACGATGTCATTCGTTCGGATACGACCTGACGTTGTTTGTGTTGAGTGCCCTCGCCCAATGCAAAAGCTGACTTTTTGGGTAGGGTCCAGCTGATAGTCATTCTGTTCTGTCTGACCGGCTAATGCCACAATACGAGCCAATACAGGAGACGTATCCAGTTGTGAACCATCTAAAACGATCAACCCCAAATTATTCATATAGTACGTACAGTCCGGTAGCTTATTGGGATAAACCTCATATTCGAATCGCCAATTTTTGGGTAATTTAATGTAATTGTCGGCCAGTTGACGGCTTAATTCATGCTGGAGTTTCCCCGGCTGATTGGTCCACAAAGCGACCCGATATAATTCCTCTTCTTCGGGATTTGTACAGAGAATGCACAGTTTGATGCCTACGGGAGCTGTCTCCGGTTCATTCTGGTAAGGGCGTAGCTTATCGACAATAAACCGAATTAGTTGATCCCGGCGCTGCCCGGCGGGTGGAGGGCCTTGTGTAACAGGTTTGGGGATATCAATAATTGATATTGTGTTTTCAGTCGGAACAACCTCCTGAACATCAGGCTTGATTGGTTGGCCGGGTTGGGCAGGAGTGAACCCAAATAAAATTTTAACACTATCCAGTAGGCTCATAGTCGTATTGTCTGCTCGTTAAAAACTGCCTAAATAACCACGCTGTTTTAGTAATGGGGCCACTACGGTGTTAGCCAACTGGACAGCATCTGCCGATGATTCCCCCAACTCAATACGTAAACTAACGACCGTATGTGAGCGCTTATCGGGAGTTGGGGCGAAAAATACGAACCATCCATCGTTCCGTCGAACGCCCTGTACAATGCGTTCGGGTGTGCCGGTTTTTCCGGCTACCCGCGCTACATTAATTTTACTTCGACCGCCCGATGGGTTTGACTGATCAATCATAAACGATTCCAGTTGCCCGGCATAACTGGCCTGACGAGCAACCCGTTGCCCTGCGATAACAGGTTGCGGTTTTCCAGACAGATTCAGTACATATCGAGACGGTTGCAGTACGCCCTGATTGGCGATCGAACCCGCCATTCGCGCCAGTGCCGCCGGGGTTGATGTCAGTTGCCCCTGTCCCCACGCCAATCCCGAAAACTCGCTCCGGTAGCGTTTTGGATACTGCGTGCTGTTATATAGATTCCGCCGAACCACAAACGACGAGTCGCGCCAGTGCCGCCGAATCAGGCTGCGTTCCGGGTTAGTACGCGTATCCGAAAAGGAGTATCCGCCCACAAAATCGACGTTCATCCCCGTGGCTAAGTAAAGATCAGCTAATTCATTGTCCAGCTTGTCATCGTTGGCAGTCCGAATAAAATACACGTTGCTCGACCGAACAATTGCTTTTCGCATATCCACCGATTCGTTACAAGGCTCGGACTCACGCGCACCCCTGCGAATTATTTCCTGGCACGAAATTCGATAGCTAACAGCTGCCGCCGAGGTGCCGATTTTATTGAAGGCGGCCATTGCTGTCAGTATTTTAGCGGTCGAGCCGGGGGCCGTCGGATAGGTCATGCCTAAGTCCCGCTCGGTTACGAGGTAAGGTAATTTTTGCCGGTCGCGGTCGGCTAACAGCATAACGTCCGGTGTTTGCAAATTTGGTAAGGGATGCATGGCCGAAGCCAGCACATCGCCCGAAGCCGCATCCAGTACCACCACCGAAATACGTTTGTTTCGGTAAGTAGACGTAGCGAGCGCGTTCTGAATGGCCACCTGTAATTCGGCATTGACGCTCAAATGAAGATCGCGATTTCTGGCTTTGCGCTCAGCCACCTCACGGCTATCCAGCCCTGCCCGCAACGCCGGTGCCAGTTCGCCATAATCATACACAGACAACGTGCGTGTTTGCTGAACAGATGGGCTGAACCGGTCGGCCCGATAGTCGGTGGTGACAAGGTTGGTTTTTCTCGGGCGACTATTAAATCCACGTAGCTCACTGAGGTGAGTCGCTTCGGCATAGTAGCCGTTGCTTTGTCCCCAAAAGAGTTGCGTATTCAAGTCGCCAAGCCAGAAAAACAACTGATTTCCAAACGGATAATATCGTTGAAGCCGCTTCTTCATCAGGCTCTCCACCTCGCTCGATTTAAGGCCGCTCTGTTGCAATTTATTAATTTGTTGCGTAACAACTGACGGCGAACTTGTTGCCAGAACCAGCCCGTTCCTGTCGTAGATTGTGCCAGCCGCCAGTGCTCGGGTCAGTCGCTCAATACGGGGATTATAGCTGTAAACCGGATCTCCGTTGCGCGTAACTACTCTGGCGGGCCGCACAATATAGGCACTGCTACGCCAACCCACAATGGGTAATAAATGACCAATCAAAACGCTGACACCCACCAGAAAGCCGGTGATGCCCGCCATTAACACAAGGTCATAATGGGTTGACAGGTATTCACGCTGAGCTACCTGGCCCGGTCGGTGGGCTACGCTGAACACGGCACCCATTGCTATCAGGTTAATGATGAGCGAAATTTTGCCGTAGCTCAGAAACGGCACGCTGATACCCGTGAGCGGCAATAATCCGATGGAACCACCCGCAATAATCAGAAACTGAACGCCCGTGGCAATGGCAATGCCGGCCACCAGAAAAAAGCTAAACGGTTGCCCTGCCCGACGAGCGTGCAGGAATAGCCGGTGCAACAATATACCAAATAACAGAAAGACACTCACGACGCCTAACCCGCCCAACTCTTCGCCTAAACTGGGCAGAATCATGTTGGACTTGCAACAGTATAGTGGAGATTTTTTAGGTGGTCATTGAGAAGGTGTAAAAATAAGATTCCTGCTCACTGGGCGTGCGGTAATTCAACACCGAATGTTTCCGTCGGCGATTATACCATCCCTCAATATACTCGAA
>JANXVQ010000339.1 GCA_025351545.1 Spirosoma sp. | reverse complement strand
CTTCGATAGGAACCAGAACGCCTTTCAACCCGGTGAACTGCTCCGCTACGAAGAACGGTTGCGACAGGAAACGTTGTACCCGACGGGCGCGGCTTACAATAAGTTTGTCTTCTTCCGATAATTCTTCCAGACCCAGAATGGCAATAATATCCTGCAATTCTTTGTAGCGTTGTAGAATCTCTTTTACGCGTTGGGCTGTGTTATAATGCTCGTCGCCAAGAACTTCTGCCGACAGAATTCGTGATGTCGAATCAAGTGGGTCAACCGCTGGATAGATACCCAACTCAGCGATTTTTCGGCTCAAATTGGTCGTGGCATCCAAGTGGGCAAACGTTGTTGCTGGGGCAGGGTCGGTAAAGTCATCGGCGGGCACATAAACGGCCTGTACCGACGTAATTGACCCCCGTTTGGTAGACGTAATCCGCTCTTGCATAACACCCATCTCGGTGGCCAGCGTAGGCTGGTAACCCACAGCCGATGGCATCCGGCCTAAAAGGGCCGATACTTCCGAACCCGCTTGGGTAAACCTGAAGATGTTGTCAATAAAAAATAGAATGTCTCGGCCCTGACCTTCACCGTCGCCATCACGGAATTGTTCGGCAATTGTCAGACCCGATAAGGCTACCCGAGCGCGGGCACCGGGTGGTTCGTTCATCTGGCCAAATACGAGTGTTGCCTGCGATTTCAGCAGCTCCGCGTAGTCAACTTTTGAGACATCCCACTCGCCATTTTCCATGCCATGCTTAAACTCTGAGCCGTACTTGATAATATCCGACTCGATAAATTCGCGCAGCAAGTCATTCCCTTCGCGAGTACGCTCACCAACACCGGCAAATACAGATAAACCTTCGTAAGCTTTAGCAATGTTGTTGATCAACTCCATGATCAACACGGTTTTTCCGACACCAGCACCTCCGAAAAGACCAATTTTGCCGCCTTTCACATAAGGCGCCAGTAAGTCAATAACTTTGATACCCGTGAAAAGAATTTCTGTCGAGGTGGTCAGTTCGTCGAAGCGGGGGGGGGCACGATGAATAGATGCCCCTTTGTTAGTATCTATATCCGTTAGTCCGTCGATAGCTTGACCCACTACATTGAATAAACGACCTTTGATACTTTCGCCTGTTGGCATGGTAATTTGCTGACCGAGGTCAATTACATCTATGCCTCGGTACAAGCCATCGGTCGAATCCATTGCAATCGTCCGAACACGGTCTTCGCCGAGGTGTTGCTGGACTTCCAGAATGACCTGTTGCCCGTTGGCTTTGGTTACTTTGAGAGCGTTCAGGATGGCGGGAATTCGCGAGCCTTCGCCCTCGAAACTCACGTCCACGACCGGCCCGATTATTTGCGTAATCTTACCCGTATTGACTGCCGTTGCCGTAATCATTTGTATGTGGTGTTACTTTATTGAACTGTTGCCCATTGTTTGGGACTGCAAAAGTAGGCGAAAAACCGCGTAAGGTCAAGGAACAGTCTAGTCATTTTCCTGCTGATTCCAACAGGAATAGGTTTGGCACTAAGGTTTTTACGTCAGAAAGCAAACAAAAGCGGCTTCTGGCGGATTTGTACAAAAGTTAGTTGCCCGTTGTAAGCCGCCAGTCAACAGCCGTTCTTTATCGTGTGGCGCTGTGGCCGTGATCAATTAGTGCCTGACGAGGATAGACTCACGAATTCTGTTTTCATGCTGCAACAACGTTCAAGTGGCCTACTGCTCCATATCACCTCACTTCCATCAGCGCATGGCGTTGGCGATTTAGGCCCCGAAGCTTACCATTTTGCCGATTTTCTGGCCTCTGCCGGGCAAACATACTGGCAAATTCTACCATTAACCCCCGTTGATCCCGGTGCCGGTTTCTCTCCATATAGTAGTCCATCAGCTTTTGCCGGTAACCTATTAATGATCAGCCTGGAAAAGCTGGCCGATAATCAATTGCTGAATCATACTAATTTGTCCGTGTTTAACGAACAGCCTATTCATGACGTAACAGTAACCGAAGCACCCAGTATCTCAGGCGATACGGTATCGGCAGTGCTGGCCGGGCCGCTCGTTTTGACTCCGTCTACGCTGCATGCCGCCTGGATAAAAAAACGCCCGCTGTTGCAGCAAGCTGCCGAAAACTTTCTGAGTAATGCAACACCCGCTCAACGTGGCGACTATGATCGCTTTTGTACCTGGCAAGCTGACTGGCTCAACGATTACGCGCTCTTTACGGCCTTGCAGGAATCGACCGGCGAACCATTCTGGCTCCGCTGGCCTGTTGAAATAGTTCAGCGAGACCCGGTTGCGCTGGCTCATCAGACAGAATTACTTCGCGATCAGATTGAGGTACAAAAAGTGCTGCAATATTTTTTTATGCAGCAATGGAATGAGTTGACGGCCTATTGTTACGGCAAGAAGATTCACCTGATGGGCGATATTCCGATTTATGTTCAGCTGAATAGTGCCGATGTGTGGGCAAACCCGACCTTGTTTAAACTCGATGCTAATTTTCAGCCGCTATTCGTAGCCGGTGCCCCCCCCGATTATTTTAGTGAGTATGGACAGCGTTGGGGGAATCCAATTTACGACTGGGCTGAACATGAACGCACCGGCTTTGCGTGGTGGATGCGCCGATTACGTCATCAGATGTCGCTGTATAGCCTCACCCGGCTAGACCATTTTTTAGGCTTTGCTGTGTACTGGGAAATTCCTGCCAGCGAGCCAACGGCTAAAGTTGGCGAATGGGTAAAAGCACCAATTGAAGCTTTCATGCATGCTATGCATCGGCAGTTTGTGCAACTTCCTATTATTGCTGAAGACCTGGGTGCCAAAGCGGCTGATATACAAGCTTATCTGCAACATTACGCTATTCCGGGTATGCGGGTTATCCAGTTTGGGTTTGGCCAGGACTTGCCAACATCGGCCTATGCCGTACATAATCACGCCGAAAATTTTGTGGTCTACTCCGGCACGCACGACAATAACACAACTCTGGGTTGGTTTCGTGAGTCCGACGCGGTGCATCGCCAGCGGATGAATGATTACCTTGGTATTGAGATCACAGAAGAAAATGTGGTGGACCAAATATGCCGTCTGACTATGCAATCGGTGGCTCGTTTGGCTATTATACCCGTTCAGGATGTGCTAAATCTTGACGAAACAAGTCGCATGAACACGCCCGGTTTGGGTGGTCGAAGCTGGCAATGGCGATTGTTGCCGGGGCAGTTAACGGATGACGTAGCCGAGAAATTATTGAAGCTGACGCGGATGACGGGTAGAGGGTAAGTTAAATCGTATAGCTGAACTTTCGGTGCGGGTTTAAAACCTGTACAATTTGCCGACAGGCACTAACCCGGTGTCGAGAGCGTTTCATTTTCATGTCATCTTTATTTTTCTGGAAAAATTGGGGCCGGACTTACCGACTCGCATACCTGTTTAGTTCCATTGCCTTCATTATCAGTATTGTTCTGCTTGCTGTTGCCTGGGCACGAGGTTTGGGTAATATTGTTCGTTGGAACGTATTAAGCGAACTTAATGAGCTACCTGTAACTTTTCATACCTTCTCCGACGGCCTGCTCGACTATGCCGTGAATGGTAAAGCATACGCCGTTTCGGAGCAATTTGTGGCGGGTGCTATGCAGGTTCGCCCAGATGTAGCCACGGCTTTTCTGATGGGTATTTGTCTGGCATTTGTTCTCTTGATAAGCGCCATCACTCGCTTCGACCGAATCCGGTATTTAGTGAGTATGGCTTTTCTGATTCCCGGTCTGGCCTTTTTTCGATGGGAAATGCTCGAAGTGCCGGGCTTGGGCAGCAACTATCTATTTCTGCTATTAGCCTTTCTGTTCGGGTCGGTCAGCTACTATTTTCATGCCTTCCGCCCAGACTATACTATCGATATTCGGCTTGGAGTCTTCGCTCTTTTGATGGCTCTTATTACCATTGGTCTGAGTATTTTATCGCCCGTTAAATTTCCTGCGTTGGTGATTGTGAATTACGGAATGCCGGTACTGCTGGTATTTAGTATTGGGTTTATTTTCTTCATTGCTACCGAAATTATTGCCGCGTTAGTCTGGCTTACTTCGGTCGGAAGGGGAGAAGAGACAAATTCGCTGGTAAACCAGCGACGAACATTAGGTGTCAATAATTTTCTGTTTGTCAGCTTTCTCTATTTAGTTAACCTGACGCTCATCTGGCTTAAAAATACCAAATCTATTGACTGGGATGTGCTGGCTATTAGCCCATTTATTCTCTACCTGATTTCGGTCATATTGGGCGTTTGGGGGTTTCGTCGGCTGGTTCAACAGCAGGATTTTTTCTCGTTTCCCGACGCGGGTGCTTATCTATACGCAGGGCTGGCGCTGCTCGCTACGCTTACAATTACGTATGCGTTCGCCACTGCCAACGACCCGTTGGTGGAGATGTTTGAGGACGTAATTGTGTACACGCATCTGGCGATGGGTGTCGTCTTTGTGGCTTACGTACTGATAAATTTCTGGCCAATTTATCTGCAAAATCTGCCTGTTTATCGGATTCTCTACAAACCCAAACGGCTTGAATTAAGTCTATTTCGGGTGGTTGGCGTTGTTGGCGTGGCCGTTTTATTAGCGTCGGGTGGACTGATTACATTCCGGCAGGGCGTAGCGGGTTATTTCAACGGATTGGGTGACGTGTACACTGCCAGCAACGAACCGGCATCGGCCAATGCATTTTATCAACTCGCACTGGAGCAGGAATTTCAGAATCATAAATCCAATTATGCGCTGGCATCGTTGGCATTATCACAAAACAATCAAACGGCGGCTGCTTTCTATTTTCAACAAGCCCTCCTGAAGCAACCCAATCCGCAGGATTATGCAGGTTTGAGTCAGACGTATTTGCAAACGAATTTGTTTTTTGAAGCCGTAAAAGCGCTACAGCGGGGCATCCGGGCGTTCCCCAAAAGCGGGGAATTGCAGAACAATCTTGGGTATCTCTACGCCCGGACAAGTGTGGCTGATTCGGCTTATTACTACTTTAAGTCTGCCACAGGTTATGCCGATCGGGATGAAGTCCCTGAATCAAATTTACTTGCTTTTTACGCCCGTAACCCGAAAATTCTAACTGCCGATTCGAGCTTAGGACAAACAAAAGCAGACATAAAATACGAGTCTTATCAGGCCAATGCACTCGCTATTAGATTGATAACAAAAATGGATACGATACAGCCTGATAAACCAGCCTGGCTGGAAAATAAATCTGCTGATGAAGGGCTGAGCGTTGGGCGTTTTGCCAGTTTGTACAATTATACTCTGGTGAAGCCGCAAGTCGATAGTGTATTGACCAATAATCTTCAGCGTATGTCGGGTGATCCTGCCAACCAGGATTTTACGGACGATTTGCTACTTGCCCGCGCCGTTGCCGAATACAATCGTCATAACCATGCAACCGCCTTTGGTCTGATTAGTCAACTGGCGGAGGGCGATCAGCAGAACGGTGCGGTCTATAGATCCATCACGGGGTTATGGCTGTTAGAACAGGGTTTATACCGTCGGGCCGCCGAACAATTTGGGTATAATACAGACACAACGTCGATCTATTACCGGGCCGTGGCTCTAACGAAGGCTAATGATCCGGTGTTGGCACAGTCTCTCTGGGAGGCCGCGGCTAAAAATGATCCGTCGGTAGCGGCTTTAAAACAGGTACTTTATCAGGAACGTAAACCGCTAACAGATTTGGAAAAGGCGTTTTACGTCACCTATCGAACCGACGATAGTAACCGGGGTGCTTATTGGGAAACGATTCGGGAACCGAGCCTGAAAACGGTATCGGGGGTTGCTCTGGTAAACGATTATCTTGAACAGTTGCAGTGGCGCAATGCACAGCTAGTACTGTCGGGCTTACCAAATTCAAAGCAGGTCAGTCCGGTAGCAACTTCCTTGCGAAACGTGGCGGCCATTCGCTTGTCGGCCTTTAGGCGCAGTGTTGGGTCAGCCGAAACGATGGCTAAGGAATTTATTCTGCCTCAACATCAGGCCGAACGAGATTATTGGCTGGGCCAGACTTACGAGCGTACCCATCGAATTGGTCAGGCACAACAAATCTATCGACAAGCGCTGAAACTGGCCCCGCTAAATGCGCATCTCGTTACAGCCGCTGCGCAGTCTGACCAACAGAAAAAGCAAACAAAAACGGCTTACGACCTTGTTCTGACGGCCTTACCGTTCAATGAAGACAATGCAGGATTGCTTAAACTCTACATTGTTTTTTGTCTGGATTTGAGCCTGCCCGATTACGCCGAAAGTGGGTTGGCTAAACTTCAGGGCACGGCTTCTCCCGCCGATTATCAGGCGTTTTTAGTGACTTATCAGGAAAAACTAACGTCAATCGAAAAGAGCAAGGAGAAATTTCTGCAATAAAGTAGCTTTGTTAATTGACACCCGCATCAGCGGCCAGGTGCACAGGAAACCCTGTATCGACAGACTTATGAATATTATTGAAACGCGCAATATTGCCAAACGCTACGTAATGGGCACCGAGGTAGTCGAAGCGCTTAAATCCATTACGATTAGCATTCAGAAGGGAGAATATGTTGCGTTTATGGGGCCGTCGGGATCGGGTAAGTCCACACTGATGAACGTAATCGGTTGCCTGGATACGCCAACATCGGGGCAGTATATTTTGAATAGTCAGGATGTTAGTGGCATGGGTGAAAACGAATTAGCCGAGGTTCGTAACAAGGAAATTGGGTTTGTGTTCCAGACGTTTAACCTGTTGCCGCGCCAAACGTCGCTCGAAAACGTGGCTCTGCCGCTGATCTACGCCGGTTATAACAAGGCCGATCGCACCGAAAAAGCGATGATGGCACTGAAAAACGTTGGTCTGGAAAATCGGGCCGGTCACCGTCCCAACGAACTTTCGGGTGGTCAGCGGCAGCGCGTGGCTGTAGCGCGAGCGTTAGTCAATGACCCCAGCATTCTGCTTGCCGATGAGCCCACAGGTAATCTTGATTCAAAAACGTCTTACGAAATCATGGATCTCTTCGACCAGATTCATAGCAAAGGAAACACGGTTATCATGGTCACTCATGAAGAAGACATCGCCGAATACGCTCATCGCATTGTTCGCCTTCGAGATGGCTTAGTTGAGACTGATCGCGCTAATGCGACTATTCGCAAAGCTCAAACGCTTATGCAACAATCAATAGGCTAAGGCCGTATGTGGAAATAGCGTCTAAGGCTCATCTAAAACCCCGTAAGAACAGACATGAATGTCTTCTCTTACGGGGTTTCGTCGTATACTAATGTCTGGTTTTTATGCCTTCAGGTTTATTTTTCTGCCCGTTTCTGCGGCTTGGTAAATAGCTTGCAATAATTTAGTATCGCGTAAACCCTCCGCACCTGTTACGTGGTCGGGGAGTTTTTTGCCATCTAATAAATCTTTGCAAACACCGTCCATATGAGCGGCCTGATGGTTTACAACCGGCTGGTCAATAGGGCCTTTACTCGTCATTCCTTTGAGTGGGCCATAGCCGAAAGCAGGCGATAATTCAAACCAGCCTTTTTCGCAGGAAGCCCGAAGCCGTTCAATACCCGCTGTGTAACTGGTCGTTGAGTTGGAAACGGCCCCGCTTGGGAACTGGAATTGCCAGAACATCGTCTCTTCAACTTCTTTGAATTTGTCGGGTTCAGTTTTTGGCGAAAACTGTGCCGTTACAGAAACTGGCTCCTCGCCCGTTACGTAACGCGCTCCCTGTACGGCGTAAATACCGACATCCATGAGCGGCCCACCACCGGCCATCGCTTTTTTCATGCGCCATTGAGTTGGGTCGCCGATTCGGAATCCATCGCTGCTTTCAACGAATTTAACGGCTCCAAAAACTTTCTCCTGACCAAGACGCATGACTTCCTTCGTGAATGGCTCATAGTGAAGCCGGTAGCCAATGGCTAGCTGCTTATTGGCTTTAACACAGGCATCAATCATATTCTGACAAGCTTTTGGCGTAATGGCCATTGGCTTCTCACAAATGACATGTTTTCCCGCCTGAGCCGCCCGAACAACGTATTCTTCATGCATAGAATTGGGTAGCACAACATAAACGACATCAATATCCTTGTTGTCGATAATCCGATCGAAGGTTTTGTAGTCATAGACGTTTCCCTTCGGGATATTGTACTTTTTCATCCATTCGTCGGCCTTGGCCGGTGAACCTGTCACAATCCCGGCTAATCGACAGTTTTGAGTCTGTTGCAGGGCTGGAGCTAATAAATTTGTACTGTAATAGCCCAAGCCAACCAGCGCAATACCCAATTTTCGATTCGGTTGGGCCGGGTTCTTATTTTCTGTTAATAATGAATAAATCCCGCTGGATTCATTTTGGATGAATTGATTATCGGCATAACCCGCCAGAGGTAATGATAGGGCCGATGCGCCCATACCCAGATTACGAAGAAAAGTCCGCCGGGAATTGAGATCTTGTTTTTTCATGAGTAGGCGTTTAGAAAATCCAGTAAAGCTATGGGAAAATGCACTATGCTTCAGAGTCTATAAAAAAAGCAGCAAAGCTGGAATTTCTACCAACTTTGCTGCGGTGTGGTTAACTATTCGGTACGGATTTACGCAAGTCCAATTTGTATTTCGGTAACGCAAAGCGCCGGATTTTCAAAATCAATAACAGTATAGACCTCACGCACGTAGCCGTCGTTTTGATAGCCGTCCCGATAGAGTTGGCCAAAAAGTGCGTCATACACCTCACCGAATTCGCTCCACGAACCGGTGTGGGTGTAGGACAGGCA
>JANXVQ010000314.1 GCA_025351545.1 Spirosoma sp. | reverse complement strand
AAGCCCATCCGGCAACATAACAGCAATTTACCTATTTTCATGGACGCCTGTTTTGACTTCCACCTGGCGAAATGCGTATATTTCTTCCTTATCATTCTTATTATCACGTATATACACATACGACTTACCGCCATAACCTACCACGGCCGATTCGGGCAGAGACTGGGTTTTCGCGTCCACCGGCGCCGACGCATATCCACCCGGAATGCAGTCCAATAGGGCCTTTTGTCATCCAGGATACATACTCGGCAGATGAATTAGCACGGCTTATTGACATCATTGAAACCAGTCCGACTGCATACCGGCAGTTGGTCGAAGATCTATCGCCCACTGATCTGGCGAAAACATACCGGGAAGGTAGTTGGATAGTGCAGCAGTTGGTTCATCATGTAGCTGATATGCAGTTACTGCACTACCTGCGTATGAAAAAAGCCCTGACCGAAACCGATTATGCCGAAGTCACCATGATTGACATGAATGGCTGGGCGGCAACATTTAGTTGTAAATAAATCACGTCGATAGACTGAAAGCGGGAGAGTTAAAAGGCTCCCGCTTTCAAACTATTTTTTTTACCAGATTAGCTTTCGCAGACTTCTTCGACTGAATCAGGAATTTTACTCCGGAGACTACTTAATAGCACACCCACCAGAAAAATGGTCAGTGTACCCACCACCATAATCATGTTCGACTGCAAGTGACTGCGTAGAAATCCATAGTCGTCAGGAATTTGCGGAGAGAATGTCATCCAGATAATAACCAGCAGTCCCACAACGGTTGCCGCCAGGGCTTCCGGGTTACGGGTACGTCGGGAAATGATTCCCAACAGGAACAGGCCCAGCATTCCACCGGCAAAAATACCCGATAGCAACCACCAAACGTCCAGTATGCTTTTCACGCCAATCATAGCAATGCCCACAGTCATACCCAGCAACCCGAAACAGGTTGTAGCGATGTATAGAAGCCGTAAACCCTGCTTCGCAGAAAGATCCTTCTTGATATAGCGCTGGTAAATATCCACCGAGAAAACCGTAGCGGAGGCATTCATCCCCGAGCTGATGGTACTCATTGCCGCCGACAGAATGGCCGCTACAATCAACCCAAGCAAGCCTGTTGGCACTTTCGTCACCATAAAATTAGGCATGACTTTATCGCCAATATCAGCGGGACTGAGTGTAAGCGCCAACCGTTGAATCGCGTCTGGCGTACCGTGGGGAAGCCGCTCGGTTGCTACCTGCATCTGCACCGCATGAAGCAACTCAGGATTGGTTTGATAATAAGCGTAGAGACTGGAACCGATGACAAAAAAGATCATGGAAATGGGTACGTACAGGTATACACACAACCAGATTGACTTGGTAGCCTCCCGAATTGACGTAGTGGTATGGTAACGCTGTACATAATTCTGGTCCATCCCGAAATTATTCAGGTTCATAAAAAAGCCATACAGCAGCACAACCCAGAACGTTGCCTGCGTGAAATCCGGCGAAAAGCTACCCAGGCTAAACTTATGATCGGCCTGCCCGATGTCGATAATTCGCTCAATGCCACCCGGCATTTCATAAATGACCAACCCCAGAATAACCAGCGCGCCCACTGTTTTAACGACGCCCTGCACAACCTCGGTCCAGATTACGGCCTCAATTCCACCCAACACCGTGTACAGTACAATGCAGGCTCCAACAACGATCATAATCGTTTGCATGGGAAAGCCTGTCAGTGCCTGTAAACTAAGGGCAATGCCCAGGAAGATTGAGCCCATTCGCGCCAGTTGTGTCAGCAAAAAACAGACGACAGCGTAAGTACGTGCCCAGGGGCCAAAGCGGTGTTCAAGGTGCGTATAGGCCGATACTTCGCCGGTATGACGGTAGAAAGGCACAAAAAAACGGGCCGCTACCCACGCGGCCAGCGGCATCGACAAACTAAATACGAACGAATTCCAATTGCTGCCAAACGATTTTCCCGGCACACCCAGAAACGTATTACTGCTCAGAAACGTCGCGTAAAGCGACATACCAATGGCCCAACCCGGAATCCGGCCCGAAGCGGTCGTGAACTGGGTAGCATTTTTCGTTTTTCGGGAGAAATAAATGCCAACCGCCACCATACTGACCAGATAGATGCCAATAATGAGCAAATCAATAATCGGGAGCGTCTTCATGGTGGTTTATTAGGGCAACACTAATGGAATTTCGTACATCTCGGCAAGCGCCTTAAACGAATCCATTAGAGCATTCAGGCGAATGTGGTCAACGTTGGCAAGTGTTTCGGCTGGGATACGCGTATTGGTTTCAATTTTCAATCCCCGACGTTGCAGGAACAGTTTGGCCGCAAAAGGATAGAATACGTGAGTTGCCCGGTCCATCATAGTCAGAAATGCGTGGAGCCGATTGACCGATTCAGTACGCCCGATTGACCGATATAGTTTGAGCAGATGGGTATAGAGCTCCGGATAGAAATTTCCCGAAATGGGCGAAATGCCCCGTGCACCGGAATCCAGTGAATCGAGTGCGGTGGCAGTGTCGGCGTTGTAAAAACCAAAATTACTGCCCGCTACGGCTTGCGCTTTTCGATGAATAGCCCCCGAATGGCAACTTGTGTCTTTGTGGTATACGAAACGACCCGTAACAGCCATCCATGTCATGATATCCGGACTCAGTAATCGTTTATACGGAACAGGACACTCATAAACGCCCAGAGGAATATCGCCCGTTCGCGCCATAATTGCTTCCAGACGGGATTTCAATATGTCTTCGCTTTCGTCTGGTTCGACGAGCATACTGGTTATCAAAATAACTGCCTGTACACCCGTGTCATAGATTTTCTTTATAAAATCAGCGTTGGTCGCTACGTCCCGGCTGAAGGTTCCGGTAGCCACAACAGGCACGCTACCCTGCACATGATTGACTACCGTCTGCGTAACCAACAGACGCTCATTGTCGGTCATTTGAAACATTTCGCTGGATAAACAATTGGCAAACAGGCCATTAGCTCCAGCCTCCAGATACAGCGCAGTAAGCTGCTTCAGTCCATCAACATCGACATGATTCGTCGTTGTAAAAGGAGTTAGCATGACAGGCCATAAGCCTTCCGGTAAAAGTTTCTCTAGCGCCATCGGGTATACTCTAAGGTTGAAATCAAAAAAAGCAACAACTATTCAGGTTATACTATGGCACTCTTATGCGCCTGAGTAGACGCTCTTTGGGTTGCATTGACCTGCCTCTATTTTCTGTATAAGGAAAAGACATGCCTACGGATTAAATTCATCCAGTTTATGCATCAGGAAATCAAGTAACAGTAAGTATAACCTTAATGGGACGGATCGCCACTGCGGTCACACTCATTCAACCTACTCTTACCTGGGTTAACATCAGTTGGATTATAGACAACTGAAGTATTTGAGTCAATCGCTAATCGACCTGCGTATAGTCAACCGATTCGGGAATAGCATAGCACATAAAATTCTTTTGCTGAAACAGCAGCTGTATAAGAAAGCAGAATTTGGCTATTCGATAAGTAAGGTGCTAACTAACAGGAAAATAGATCACAAATTCAGCGCCCTGACCCAGCTTGCTAACGGCTGTAATGGCCCCGCCATGATTGACAACTACTTTCTCACAGATGGCCAGGCCAATACCCGTACCAGCATATTCATTGCGACCATGCAACCGCTGAAATACTTTAAAAATGCGGTCAATATATTTTCCATCAAAACCGATCCCATTATCTGTCACGCTAATACAGTAGTACGTCGGAGCCGATCGGGAAGGGCGAACCGAATCGGGCACATCACTGGCAGCGATTCGTTTACTACGAACCTTAATAAGCGGAGTCGTACCTTGTTTCTGAAATTTCAGAGCATTACTTAATAGATTCTGAAACAGTTGTCGTAACTGCGACTCATCGCCCAATATAGTGGGCAGTTCGTCTACCTGAATCTGGGCACCCGTCTTCTCGATAGCTACTTCCAAATCATCGACGACTTCCATAAGAATTCGATTCAACGATACAAAAGCATCAGCTTCCTGCCGGGTTGAAATACGAGAAAACGAGAGTAAGTCCTTAATCAACAATGACATGCGACTGGCCGCTACTTGCATTCGCTCTAAATAATCGACACCTTCGCCCAATTGGCCGGCGTATTGAGTTTTCAGGATGCCGCCAAACGACTGAATCTTCCGTAGTGGTTCCTGTAGATCGTGGCTGGCGATATAGGCGAATTTTTCCAGGTTATCATTGGAGCGCCGAAGGTCATAATTGGAGGCCGTTAATTGTTCGGTACGTGCCTGTACTTGCACTTCCAGATTAGCGGCCAGTTGTTTTTGTTCGTGAATATCAGTGGCCGTACCAACCCAGCGTGTAATCTCGCCTGTTTCGTCCCGCATTGGCAGAGCCCGATTCAAATGCCAGCGATACATACCATCCAAACCACGTCGATAGCGGTTTTCTACGACAAAAATGGTACCGTCGGCAAGGGCTCTTTTATACATTTCCAATGTGTGGGGCAGATCATCGGGATGCACAACGGCCAGCCAGCCCCAGCCTTTGGTTTGTTCGAAATCCAGGTCGGTATAATCGTACCAGCGTTGATTGTAAAAGTTCATCTCTCCTTCTGGCGTGTTTGTCCAGGTCATTTGTGCAATGGCTTCCAGCAGCGTACGAAACCGCAATTCGCTTTCTTCAATAGCTCGGCGGGCCAATACCTGTTCAGTAACATCAACGGCCATATCCAGGACACCATAAATCTCCCCGGTACTATTGCGTAGTGGTTTGTATGTAAAGTTGAAGTAATACGTACCTAATTGTCCATCCACTACCAAATCTGCCCGCGCTTCCTGCGCATTATATTCGATGCCAGTTGTATACACATCATTCATAATTTGCAAAAAAGGTTGACCTTCGAGTTCGGGCAGGGCTTCACGCAAGGGTTTACCCGCTACGGTATTCCCTTTTCCCCAAATCTTCAGTATTGCTTCATTAGGCAAGTCAATAACCAGATCACGACCTAGAAACAGGCTCGTGGCTACGGGGGCTTCTTCTATCAGATTACGAAACCGCTGTTCACTCTCCAGAAGGGCCATTCTTGCTTTTACCTGCTGGGTCACTTCAGTAGCGATCACCATTACACCAGTGCTGGCCTTGGTTTCATCCAGTACAGGTGCATACACAAAATTAAAGTAAGCATCTTCCAGTATTCCTCTGCGGTGTAGCTGGGCGTGGGTTTCAAAGCCATAATGAGCCATACCTGAATCGTAAACGCCTTCCAGCAGTTCAAGAAAGCCCTGATCTTTAATTTCGGGGAGTGCCTTGGTAAGCGTCAACCCAATTATGGAGGCATCTTTCCCCCATAATTCCAATATCGGCAGGTTAGCCGTTTCGACGGTCATATCACGTCCATTCAGGATGCCGATGGCTACCGGTGCCTGAATGATCATATTCCGGAAACGCTCTTCGCTGGTGCGCAATTTTTCTTCGGCTTCAACCCGGTCGCTAATGTCCAGAATGGCCCCAATGTACCCGGAAAATTTCCCGTCAGCAGCATATTGGGGCGTGCCCGTGCAAACTACCCAACGCACAGTGCCGTTGATATGCACCACCCGAAATTGGTTTTCGTGGTAGCGAAATACCAGAAAGTCAGCCAGAAAATTTTCGGCAGCATGTTGGCGATCTGGCGCAGCAACATACGTTAGCCAACCGTCGCCAAGGTGTTTTTCGAGCGCAGCACCCGTCCAGTCAATCCACTTTTGACTTACATAGGTAATGGCTAAATTTTCGTCAGTAATCCATAAAGCCGCCGTTGATGCACTTGTGATATTGCGAAATAGCGCTTCGCTGTCAAACAAGGCTTTTCGAGCTGCCATTTCTGCGCTTATATCATGAGCAATAACGATCAGGCTGTGGGTTTCGTCCCGAACTTCGGCAATTCGAGTTACGTTCACCTGAACCCAGCGTTCTGTTGTATCTTTATGAATATATCGTTTAGCA
This sequence comes from Spirosoma sp., assembly GCA_025351545.1. Classification (GTDB taxonomy): domain Bacteria; phylum Bacteroidota; class Bacteroidia; order Cytophagales; family Spirosomataceae; genus Spirosoma. The sequence continues at coordinate 2,664 of JANXVQ010000314.1, read as the reverse complement.
AGATTGAAGTACAATCGTTCTCCCCGTATTATTTCATTGAATAGTTTCTGGTTTTCCTGCCGGTGATCCGGGTGCGTTAAATCGAGGTAATTAAGGCCATACAGCTCCTGGGTCGAGTAGCCCAGCAATTTAGAAAAGGCCGAATTGACTAGTGTAAAGTTGCCCTGCTCGTCCATGAATATCATCCCTATAGACGCATTATTAAACGCCACAGAAAAGCGCATTTCGGCCTCATAAAGTGCTTTTGTCTTTTCCTTCTGTTCAGTAACATCTAAAACAATACCCGAAAAAGACACTGGTTCGCCAGCAGAATTGAACAGGTATTGGCAAATGACTCTAATCCAATGCACCGATTTATCATTCCAGATAAAACGGGCTTCATAATTTATAGTGCCAGTGTGGGTGGCCGTTTCAAAAGCCTCATCCCGAATGTGACGATCTTCGGGATGTATATGACTGATAAAAACAGTATGAGTGATACCGCTTGTTTCTTCTCCGGTTAGTATTTGGGAAAACGATGGTGAATAGAGAATAACGTCGGTACTGATGTCAATGGAGAATGAGCCTGATCCCGATCCTTCGATAGCAATACGGGCTTGTTGTTCAAACAAGTTAGCCTTTTCATTAGTGAGTACTTCGCCGGTAATATCCTTTGCTACACCCGAAAAGCGGTAGGCCTGTCCGGTTTCAGTGAAGTGGGTTTGACCGATAAATTGTATCCAGTGTGGGCTACTGGCATTAAGACCAAGTGTGCGACATTTAAGATTAAAACCGCCCCCCGATTGCGGATTTAGCGCCCATTTTATGGCTTCATCAACTCGCTGTTTATCATCGGGATGAATATACGGCAATGTCTTTTCACAAATTGCACTATTTTCATCCGTTAACGTAGAAAACAAGTTGCTATGGTCGCTCCATTCAATAATGCCACGCTCCACATCAAACTCCCAGGTATCCATTTGCGCCGATTGCAGAGCAAAGCGAAGCCGCTCTTCGCTTTCTTCCCTCGCCTGTTGCAGAACAACGCGTTCGGTTATATCCTGCATAGCGCCGACCATGCGAGCAGATCGACCTCCCCGATGCAAAATATAACCCCGATCATAGACGGTAGCAAATTTTCCATCAGACCGGCGAAACCGGTATTCATCCGACCAGTTAGTGCCGCCCTGATCAATAACTTTATAAATACCGCCTAAAACCCGCTCCTTATCGTCAGGGTGAATATTATCGTACCACAGTTCTGGTCCACTAGCCCCATTTTCTTGTAATGTGTGCCCAAATAGCGTAGTAAAACCTTCATTCCAATAAATAATATTGGTCTCAAGGTCCCAATGCCAAACTGCATCGCGAGTGGCCTTTGCAAGGAGTTCGAATAACTCGCCGGTCGTTACTAAATCTGTCGTCAATGATTTACCTGGCAATCTTAATTAAACACTTTGTAGCCCTAAAGTTAAGCAATGTAAAGAATGTACACAGCCAATTTTTGGGGGTATTTAATAAGTTATAAAGCGGCTCTTTATATTTAATAACAGGTGTTACAATTCTTTTCGCTTTCACTCATCATATAACCCTAAAAATCAACACATTAAGCCAAATTAAGTGATCTTATCTTCTCTATTACCAGTGCATAACCAAGCTTTTCATGAGTTTTATGGCGTTGTCTGACCAGACGAATTATAAAATAGACAAAAAACCGCTTTATTGACACACTTTTCACAAGCCATCATAAATCACGGTCTAAATAACCATATTACTTCCTCAAGAATCGCTTGCACAATCAGGCTTTTCACTGAAAAATCAGAGGTACTTTTTGCACTATATTAATAACCACAAACTATTTAGCTACTACATTTAGTTACCTTGTTGAGAAAGAAAACTATACACCCTTTTCTTTTTCATATTGATTATAAATATATTAGCTAAATTATGAAAATTCACATACGCTATAAATCGCAAAAATAAGGCGGAGGATACGTGGATAAGCATTTGCACTTTTAGTCGTTCAGCTATCCTTGATTTTATTCACCGGAATGCAGTTGTTCTTGAGAGCTTGGCTCGCCTTTCAACGCCATTTGGCGGCAATGGGCTACACAGTGACCGCTAGATCAGCAAGCACTGCGTGTAAGTTTACCCTAGTCCCGTTCTCTCTTTTCATTACAGGTAAATTGAGTGGAGCTGACAGGTGTCAGCCAACGCCATCCGGTTGTCCTGTCCACGCAGTTGTTTGACAGACAACCAATACGGCTGTTCTCATAAGGTATTTTTCTACTTCATCTTCCAGTCTAAGATTATGAACCGTTTTTCAGTCATCTACCTGCTCAGGAAGCAGTATCATCATATTTACAGTGCTACGCATGCAGAAGCTGAGTCTGTTTTGCAACACTTACTTACCCAAAAAGGACACACGCCAATTGGCATCTACGACGCTAAAACTGAGCTTTTTTATTGGGAACCCAATCGGCAGAACAAGTACGACCAATCTCTTATTGAAGAGCAGGGAAAATTGGGCGATCAGATTACGAGTATTGCCCAAACCCTACGCCATCAGGATGAAGCCTGGCAACCTCAGGCAAATTCCATAGCGCAGTTGCTTAGTCTCAACCCGTGAGAAAATACCGGACCCCGAATTTGGATAATCAAGCAGAGTTAAGTTAGGTCGCCGTT
>JANXVQ010000308.1 GCA_025351545.1 Spirosoma sp. | reverse complement strand
GATAGTAGAAAAAGCTTACCAAATGCTTGTTTTTCTTGCTTACCTATTTGGTTTTTTACTAGACGGGCATCTTCTTTACTGTTCCCTGTTTTAATCTATAATTTATTAAAAATCTTCAAGCCTTATCCGAGTTCATTTCCTTTGTCGAAACCGCCTACAGGCGAGTTATCATCTTATCAATGGCTACTGACCTGCGTTAGAATGACTACCAAAACATCGAGAACAGGACTCATTTCACAACTGTCTCGGCTTGGGTTACAACCCTTATTCGGTTCGGTCAACACAACCACAATGACAAAAAGCAACCGAACCGAGCTATCTTTAGACCCTGATCTGCTTTTAATTAGTAACGCCTTAGTAGTAATCTCCGGTAAATGGCGGCTATATATCATTCTGGTATTAGGCGAACAAACTCTTCGCTATGGACAGCTTAGCGATAGGCTCCCTGGTGTTAGTGAAAAAGTATTAGCCAGCGAGTTAAAAGCACTCGTCGCCCTGGGGGTTATAAAACGGGAAGCCTACGCCGAAATCCCTCCACGAGTAGAATATACACTTACCGAACGAGGCCGACTAGCCCTGCCTATTTTAAGGCAGGTACAGCAAATTGGCCAAATTTTTAACTGACCTATTGATGTCAAATCCATTAAAATTTAAAGACAAAACCAAATCACAATTTTTTACCACCGTTCGAAAACGAGTCGACGCTTATTTTATTGAAGAAGGAATTTCTCCAAATGCCAATGGGGCAATGTGGCGAAAAGCAAGTTTCTTTTTAATAGGCTACGCCTTACTTTACGGATTGATTTTATCCAATCAGTTCGGGTTATGGACGATGCTGGGCATGGCCATCGTGCTGGGCATGTTTGCCGCTTTTATCGGCTTTAACGTCTCACATGACGGCCTTCATGGTGCATTTTCATCGCGTGGCTGGGTCAATCAGCTCACAGGGAATAGTTTTTATCTGCTGGGAGCGAATCCATATATATGGAAGATTACGCATAATATTGTACATCATACTTACACCAATATACCCGGTCACGACGAAGACATTGAACTGGCTCCTGGTCTGGTGCGCTTAGACCCGGAGGAGGAACTTCGCCCCTGGCATCGTTATCAGCAGTGGTACACGATTCCCCTGTATTCTCTGGCGTCTCTTTCCTGGGTATTTCGCAAAGATTATGTAAAGTTCTTCAAAAGCCAGATCGGCCACCACGACAACTCATCGCACCCCACGAGCGAGTATGTTAAGTTGTTTGTTTCCAAAGCGATCTATTACTTTTTCTTTCTGGTTCTACCGCTTATCGTACTTGATATAACCTGGTGGCAGTTGGCTACTGGCTTCATTCTCATGCATGTAGCTGAAGGATTGGTACTTGGCCTTGTTTTCCAATTGGCACATGCCGTAGAAGGAACCGCGTTCCCATTTCCCGATGAGCAAGGCGATATACAGGCGGCCTGGGCCATTCACCAAATGCATACAACGGCTAACTTCGCCCCACAAAGTACGCTGGCTGCGTTTCTTTGTGGGGGCTTGAATCGCCAGATTGAACACCATTTATTCCCTAAAGTTTGTCATATTCATTATCCGGCCATTACGGCTATTGTTAAGCGTACAGCTCACGAGTTTGACTTACCTTATCTGGAGAATAGAAGCTTCGGGTCAGCGCTTGTTTCTCACTTCCGCCTATTGAAGAAATTAGGTCGATCTGCACCAGTCGAAATAGTACGCCAAAAAACACAAAAAATAGCTGATCAAGTACCTGTATCATACTAGTAAAGTATGACACAGATACCAATTTTAACCTAATACCAACTTCCCTTCGTAACTCATGGCGTCTCAACAAGACCTCGACTTCACGTACACAACAATTGATAAAGTTTTTCGCCTGAGCATGGGGCAAACCGGCGATTATAGCGGTGCTATGTATAACGGTGATTTTTCACTGACTCTTGAGCAAGCTCAGGAGCAGAAGCATAAATTTATAGCCGATAGTCTGGGTGTGAAGGCTGGCTCCCGCATACTTGATATGGGATGCGGTTGGGGTCCATACCTGACATACGCTAAAAAACGCGGTGCCATGGGTCGTGGAGTAACCCTCTCTCAAGGTCAGGCAGAAGCTTGCCGGGCCAACGGTCTGGACGTTGATATTAAGGATTGCCGCCTGATTACACCAGCCGATTATGGCACTTTCGATGCCGTTAGCTGCATTGGCGGAATGGAGCATTTCTGTTCCATTGAGCAATATAAGGCTGGTCAGCAGGATCAGGTATATGCCGATTTCTTCAAAAAACTGTATGACTTACTACCAGTAGGCGGTCGGTTTTACATGCAGACGATGGTTTTCGGTAAAAACATGATTCCGTTTGACAAAATCAGTCTGGACGCGCCCAAAGATTCGGATTCTTATATGCTGGCGCTGATGATTGCCCAGTTTCCGGGATCGTGGCTTCCCTACGGTCCTGAGCAGGTAATTCGTAATGCTCAACCGCTCTTCAAACTCATTTCGCAGAGCAGCGGACGACTTGATTACATCGAAACCATTGGCCAATGGCGTAAGCGATTCCGAGCCTTCAATCTAAAAAAGTACACTCTCTATCTTTCCCTATTACCAAAGCTGTTAACGAATAAACCGTTTCAGGACCTGATTGCCGTATTTAAGCTCAGCCCGAACCGAGTATGTTTTGAACGGGAAACTATGGAGCACTACCGATTGGTCTTTGAAAAAGTATAGCTTAAAAAGCAGCCACTTCATCAACAATGTCTAACCGCGTCGCTATTCACCACCATACCCATTATGAATTTGATCGGGTGGTTTTTGTTTCGCCCCACTTAATCCGGCTCAGACCAGTGGCGCACTCCCGTGCTACGATTGAATCCTATTCATTGACCATTCAACCGGCGAATCATGTCGTACACTGGCAACAGGACCCTTTTGGAAATTTTATAGCGCGGGTCGATTTCTGGGAATCCATGCAGGCGATGTCCATTGAGGTAAACATTATTGCGGGTCTGGAACCGATCAATCCCTTCGACTTTTTTCTGGATACCTATGCGCAATCGTTTCCGTTCGAATATGAGCCACAACTGAAAAAAGACCTTGTAGCCTATCTGGAAATTACCGAGCAGGGGCCACTTCTTAAGAAATGGTTAGAAAAGATAGACCAGACGCAGCAGGGTACAATAGACTTCCTGATAATGCTCAATAAGCGGATTTTTCAGGATATTGCCTACAGCATACGCATGGAGGCTGGTGTACAGACGGTTGAAGAAACAGTTGAATCAGCCATTGGCTCCTGCCGCGATTCGGGTTGGTTACTGGTGCAGGTTCTCCGGCAATTTGGCCTGGCAGCCCGCTTTGTTTCTGGCTATCTGGCCCAGATAATAACAGCAGAAAGCGCGCTGAACGATCCGGCTGTGACGGCAGGAAATACCCTTGCCTTACACGCCTGGGCTGAGGTGTATATACCCGGTGCCGGGTGGATTGGCCTTGATCCTACATCG
>JANXVQ010000300.1 GCA_025351545.1 Spirosoma sp. | reverse complement strand
AATAGTAGCTCTGTAATCTTGCCACTTGGCTGGATTTGCCATGCAGTAGGCCCGGTTCGCATAGGTTGCCCGACGTGAATTTTCGGCGTAATCGAGTCCCTTTGCCTGCATATATTTATCCTTGATACCCCGAAAATCAAGCCAAATATGGGAATATTGATGGCCGAATAATGGATCGAAGTTTACATGCAATTGGCCCTGAAAGGTAGCCCAGCGGGGTGCCGCCCAGTTATAGGTTTTTGTCCAGGCGGGCCACACGTCGGCACCCACCGGATGCGTGGGCGAGCCGAGGGCCAGTACATACAATAACATCGCTTCGTTGTAGCCTTTCCAGTCAGCGTCGATAAATCCTTTTTCGGGATGCCAGCCCATTGATATCAACGACTGGGACGCCGGACCGTTGCGCGACTGAATCCAGGTCCAGTCTACACGGTCATAAATCTGTTCGGCAAGCTTTCTAATGTCAATTTCAATAGGCGTATTTTTATCGAAATACGTTTGAGCGCTCAATATTCCACCCAATAAAAGGGCGGTGTCAATCGTGGACAATTCAACTTGCTTGAACCGCTCACCCGTTTTCATATCCAGAAAATGATAGAAAAAACCTTTGTAGCCCGTCACGCCCGTTGTTTTGTTGGATTGGGGTGCCTGTGCAAAAAAACGCAGTGTTTTCAGGGTGCGGTCGGCGGCCTGAATGCGCGTAATGTAGCCGCGCTCAACACCAACTAAATAGGCCGTTAATCCAAAACCTACAGCGGCAATACTGGCAAACGAATGTGTTGGTGCCCGATCAGGTACTAGTCCATTTTCTGGGTTAGCTGTATCCCAAAAATACCGGAACGTATCATGCTGTAGGCTGTCTAAGAACGCGTTATCTGTTTTTGTGAATTTGTGCGCTTGGTTCGATTGGGCAAAGCAGATGCTCAGACTTAAGAAAAAGAAGAGGATTGTTTTCATCGGACGGGTTTGGGTAAACACACATTTCGTGCTACACCGGATTAAAATGGCATCGGCTGACAGTCCGGTTTAGCACGAAACAGGTTAGAAATCAATTCAGATTCGGGCTTTGGAAACCCAGATTTTTCATCCCCTTTTTGACTTCGGGGCAACTCATAAATAATTTCCAGAGCAACTGCGACCGTTGATTTTCGATCATGACAATAATTGGCCCCTGGTCGATGGCTAAATAGGAGTCGGCAAACCAGATATTAGTCAAATTGAAAGCATCCACAAACCCCTGATCTTTCCAGATTTTATTGCCCAGTTTGTAATAGAAAAAACGGAGTGCCTGCATTGATTCCGTAGGGGTATAGGGCATGGATGCTAAAGCTGCCGTTGGCGAAATAGTGCCGTTGTCGTTGTTGGGTTCGTGGGCTGAGTAGCCGTTTTGCTCGTCGCTGGCGGTTAATCCCCAACAATCAGAACTATAGCCACTAAATTGTTTTGGGTTGGTTTTGCAATACGTGTAGTTAATCTGCGAATGGGCGGTATTCTGTTGCCAGTAATCGGCATAGGCATCGGTCAAATTATGCGGATTGATACCTAAGAAAGAATATTGTGAGAAGAATAATGGGCCGCCATAAGCGGGGCCTAGCGGGAGTTTGATTCCATAGTAGCTGTTGCCATTTGCCATCTTACCGTTCTGCGCCCAGCTAATGTCATATACGGTTTTTGGAATCGCACTCGTGTTCGACGAAGCCGCGAGTACATAGGTTATGAGCGCTTCATTCCAGCCTCGAATTGGCTGATTCATATCCCAATTGTAATTGGGCGACCAATGCCAATACAGATTCGTTTCGGCACCGCTTTTTGTAAACCAGTTCCATTCTACACCGTCCCAAAGACCGTTGATCGACTTTCGTAGGGCAATTTCGTCGGTACTGGTCGAACTGTTAAAATACTGCCGGGCGGTAAGTAGACCCTGCATCAGGTACGAGGTTTCGACAAGGTCGGCTCCGTCGTCTTTAGCACTAAACGGAACGGTTGCCCCGGTTGCTCCATTCAGCCAGTGCGGGAAAGCACCATGATAGCGTTTGGCATTATTGGCAAGGAAACCGGCAATTTTCGTAAGACGAGCCAACCCATCCTGGCGGGTAATAAAGTTTCGGTTTACTGCCACCAGAACGGACATAACACCAAAACCGGTACCACCCGACGTAACGACATCGCCCGACGAATTTCGTTCACGAGCCATGCCGGAAATTGGATGGCCAAAGTCCCAGAAGTACTTAAATGTCTGTTTTTGTATTAAGTCCAGCAGGAGCGAATCGCTCATACGCGGAAACTTGTCGGTGCTATCGAGCGCCGTAATTAAGCTGGCGGTTACAGTCGAATTCAATGCTGTATTTCGCTGTGATATTAGGGTGGGGGAGACCTCGACAGTGTAAGCTGTAAGCGGACTAAGTGGGCTTTGGGGTGTTAGTGTAACGATGGTGTCATTACCAGAAAACGTATACGTCAGCGGAATAACCGTAGCGTTGGTTTTCTGGGTAAGTCTAATGGTCATCGACGCCGATTCTTTCTGAACCGGAGCCGAAAATGATATCGTGATAACCGGTTTAGTCCCAATATTTCGAAAGCTCATGCTTGCCGATGCCTGTCCATCTACCTGTACTGTGTGATAACTAAACGTCTCGGGCGGTTCAACGTCCTGCTTCGTTTTACAGGCCAATCCCGTAACTACCAGAAGGAGAAAGAGTATTGTTTTCGTAGTATTCATTGAGTTTTTCAGAACGTTACTAATAGGGGCTGTTCTCCGCTGGAAAACAGCCCCTTATTTTGGACTTACTTAAAATTATCGACCTGCTGATTCGAGTTGGTACAACGAGCTAATATCCGTGTCGGATAAAGGCTTATTGTACACTCTGATATTGTCAATCGCGAAAGTTCCCTTTGCGGTATAAGATGGCAAAACGCCCGCATTTGCAAATCCGATGTCTGAACTTGCCAGGCTTCCAATTATTGCCTGACATGGGGTCACCATATTGAGAGCCACTGTGTTAGCACCTCTATTGTCATAAGCGCCAATAGATTTCCCATTGCCAAATACTTGTAATAGGTGGGTAGTGGGGTCAAATCTGATAACAAAGTGACTCCATACACCCGCTCCTTTAAATACGCCAACTGGGGGGGTGCCTTTTGGATCAGGTCTGTTATCCTGTCCATTAAAGCTGCCATCTGGCATCAACGACTTATAGTTTGCTTTTAGAACCAACGTATCGGGGGTAGCACTTGGAGCGAACTGGCCTGTTTCTGCACCAGCACTCAAATTGCCGAAAGCCTCACCAACTGCTGTCGGAAATAGTCCGAAAAAAGACGTAAAAGCTGTTTTGTTGTTCTTTACATTTACCCACATACTTAAGGTATAACTTCCCAGGGCATTAGCCGTATTAAGCTTGGCAATTGTAGGATATACAACAGTTCCGGCAGTGAGGTTGAGGGCTTGTCCCGCACCTGCTGTAAGACTTGTTGTGTAACTGACTGTACCGTAAGCCTTTGTCGGCGCTGTATTAGAAACTAGTTCATTCTGAGTTCCTTCAAAAGTCCAGTGGGCCAATAGGTTCGTAGGCGATACGTCATTTGAGGTATTGTAGCCACCAATAGATGGTAAGGAAGCAACATCGTCACTTTTTTTGCAGGCTGTAAACGCAGTACTCATTACCACACCTGCTACTAGCCACGCTGAGATTTGTCTTGTTTTCATGATAGATTGGTTTTAATTGTTCTTGGGATTTGTTGAATTGATAATCGTAAAATGCTTGGTTGTTTTTGTTTTCTTTTTTTGTCATTCCGACGATAGGAGGAACCTTAACGCTTCCTGACTAGCTCGTTGATTGAGTTTAAGATTCCTCCTTCGTCGGAATGACAAATCAGCCGGAATGACAAAACACACACATCAATAGCCGGGATTCTGATCCAGTTGATTGTTGCTCAACTGGATTTG
>JANXVQ010000268.1 GCA_025351545.1 Spirosoma sp. | reverse complement strand
GTTCAGGCGCAGGAAATCCTGACGAACCAGTCTATTCTGAATATGAATCAGAATAAGGTGTCGAGCACAATAATGGTCGATAAAATACGCGCTTCCAGTACCCAGTTTGACGTTTCTGCGAATGGACTGCTTCAACTCCTGAATGCTAAAGTAAGTGATTCTGTGCTTGAAGCCATGATGCAGGGAAAAACAATGACCGACATTCTGACCAATATTGATATTATCAACCTTAGAGAAGCGAATATGTCGCGCAAGTTGATAAGTCAAAAAATAAATGGGTCGCGGGCACAGTTCGATGTGACAACCAATGGGTTGATTCAACTAAAGAATGGTAAAGTGCCCGATGCCATTCAAAAAGTAATGATGTCGGCCTCCTATTCCCAAAACACAGACCAATCAATAAATAAGGTAGCTGTGCCTTACACCAGAGAAAAACCTACACCGCCTGTTCAGGCCCCGTCGAAAAATGCGGCCTCTACCGATAATAAGGGTGTTTCGTGTGCAACCTGGGTTGATAAGTTTACTAAAAAAGAAGTCACAGTTTCCCGTGTCATTCTACGGGGAAGAAAAGCCAGTAACATTTTTCTTGGCCGTAGTGTGTCAACTCTTGCCGGTGTTGAAGATATGGAAGTAACGCTTTTGTTTCGGCGTGAGAACAATACTATTGTGTTGATCATGTATGCAAAAAAGCCCGGCGTGCATACAATGCTGGTAGAGCGTAATAAAACGCTGATGTTTCTAATGAATGACGGGTCGATTATGGAATTCAAACCAATTATGGACGCCGAATATGGAATCGAGTTCGATTATGCGGGCTATGATTTAGATTCTAAATTATGTGTCTATTATGGAATAACGAATGGGCAGCTACATACCCTGTCCCGGAAACTAATAAAGGACTATCGTTTAAATACCTACAATAATCATAATAAAGAAGATACCGTTAACGAGCCGCGTGCCGAGCAGGTACAAGTTGCTGCCCGTTGTATGCTTGGTGAAGTACCTGCCATACGTAAACAGTAGGTTAGTCAAACGTCCTGTCTCCCTGTTTTTTGCAACTTTTCGCCGTTTTGGTCGGTTACGACCGAAACGCTGTTGGTTGTCCTGTGAAAGCACTTTCCTATCTTAATAAATACCTTCTCAAATATAAATGGTACCTGATTTTAGGAACAGTTTTTACCGCTGTTTCTAATCTATTCGGCATTTTTCCGGCGCAGCTGGTGCGTTACGCTCTCGATCTGGTTCGCGAAACGCTTGATGTCTATTATCTGTACGATAAATCACCGCTGCAATCAGCTCTTTATGAGGTGTTTGCGTTTAGTATTTTATCGTTTGGGGTACTAACACTTTTGCTGGCCCTGCTGAAAGGATTCTTTCTGTTTCTGGTTCGGCAGACGCTCATCGTGATGTCGAGGCATGTCGAGTATGACCTCAAAAACGAGATTTATAACCATTACCAGACGCTGCCGCTCAGCTTCTATCGTCAACATAATACAGGCGATTTAATGGCCCGTATTTCGGAAGATGTCAGCAAGGTTCGGATGTATGTTGGGCCAAGTATTATGTACGGACTGAATCTGATCGTGCTGTTTATTCTGGTCATCACGTATATGGTGAGCATCAACGCCCGGCTTTCGTTGTACGTGCTAATGCCATTGCCAATTCTGTCGGTCGCCATTTATATTGTTAACAACATTATTATTCGTCGATCCGAGGAAATTCAGCGGTCTTTGTCGCGGTTATCAACTTATGTGCAGGAAGCGTTTTCGGGCATTCGCGTACTGAAAGCATTTGTTCAGGAGGACAATTCGGCCGCGAAATTTGAGATTGAAAGCGATGAATATCGCAGTAAATCGTTGAGTTTAACGCGTGTCGATTCATTGTTTTTTCCGATCGTTGCCATTCTGGTTGGCTTAAGTAACGTACTGGTGATTTTCGTTGGCGGGCAAGAAATTATGGCCGGACGACTGACGCCGGGAAACATTACGGAGTTCATTCTGTATGTGAATATGCTGACCTGGCCGGTTATGGCGCTCGGCTGGACCACCAGCCAGACGCAGCGGGCAGCTGCCTCGCAACAGCGTATCAATGAATTCCTGAACATCAAAACCGACATCGTATCACAGAAAAATATCCATCATACGATCAACGGCGAAGTAGAGTTTAAAAATGTCCGCTTCGTTTATCCTGATTCGGGAATTGTAGCCATCAAAAATTTCTCGATGCATGTTCGGGCGGGCGAAACCGTGGCGATTCTGGGAACGACCGGTTCCGGAAAAAGTACGCTGGCGAATCTTCTGACGAGGATGTACGATGTGACATCGGGTGAAATTCAGGTCGACGGCATCCCAATCAAAGACTACAACCTGACCTCGTTGCGGGAGCAAATGGGCTACGTGCCACAGGATGTCTTTCTATTTTCTGAAACGATTAGCAACAATGTCCGTTTTGGCAAACCCGACCTGTCACAGGAGCGAGTCGATCAGGCCATTCGCGATGCCGACTTATATCAGAACGTTTTAGATTTTCCTGAACAGTTCGAAACGCGCGTTGGCGAACGGGGAGTCACGTTGTCGGGTGGTCAGAAACAGCGATTGAGTATTGCCCGTGCCATCGCCCGCGACCCGAAGATTTTAATTCTGGACGACTGTTTGTCGGCGGTAGATACGAATACCGAAAACATCATTCTCAACAATCTTCAGCGCATCATGGCCGACCGAACATCGGTTGTAATTTCGCACCGGGTTTCCTCCGCGAAACTGGCCGATTACATTATCATGGTCGACGAGGGCGAAATCGTCGAAGAAGGCACACAACAGGAACTACTAGCCAAAAACGGTGCCTACCGCGAACTGTACGAAAAACAGTTGCAGACAGAGGAAGCCTGAGGTTAGTTTATAGTTTTCAATAATTGACATTTCAGTTGGGCGGGGATATTTCGGTATCTTCGCCCATATTGTTTTTAGGTTATACAAGTATGGCTACGGAAAATCCCCGCGTCTGGTTCAAGAGCATCTCGCTCGAAAACGTCCGTTCGTTCGGTACAAAGCAGACGATTAACTTCACCGATAAAGACGGCAAAGCTGCCCGTTGGAACGTGATTTTGGGTGATAACGGAACAGGGAAGACAACGGTGTTGAAATGTATTTATATATCATTACAAAATTCTTACAGTTTTTATGAATATGAATGGAATTACAAAGGTTTAGCTCGAATTGATGGCGGAACAGGGCATATCATGAGTACTATTTCTGCTGACGATGCTGAAGAAAAATCTGGTTTTGAAATACAATATGTTGCATCCACAGAATTAAAATCGTTCAACTTTGATTTTGTGGGTGAATTTAAATTTACTCCAGAAAGAGATGATTTTGAGGTGATTTATGCATATGGTGCAGCAAGACGAATTAGTGTAGGACCATTAGATAATTATGAAGAGGATGAGAGGCAAGTAATAAATCTTTTTTCTGAAAATAAAGCATTGGTAAATGCTGAAAAATGGCTTATTCAAGCAGAATATATTTCTCTAAAAGAACCCAAGTTTTCGGGCCGGTATTTGACGGTTCTAAATATTTTAAGACGATTATTTCGAGATGAAATATCTGATATATTTATTAAAACTGAAACTGGTGAACCAAGGGTCTTTTTTAAAACCCATTATGGTGATGTTCGTCTTCACGAATTAAGTCTCGGCTATAAAACTCTCATTGCCTGGATGGTAGACTTTGCCAAAGGTTTGCTTGATCGCTACCCAGATAGTGAAAATCCGCTTGCCGAACCCGCAGTTTGTTTAGTAGATGAAATTGATTTGCATCTGCACCCAAAGTTCCAGCGTACTATAATTCAATTTCTGACCGATACCTTTCCAAACACGCAATTCACTGTAACGGCGCACAGCCCGTTGATTGTGCAGTCGGCGGGAGACGCAAATATTATTGTATTGAAACGGGAAGGAAATGAGACAGTTGTCGAAGCAGATCGCATTAATGTTCACGACTGGCGGATTGACCAAATCCTGAGTAGTGACCTATTCGGCGGCATTGGTGGACGCGCCCCGGATGTAGAAGAAAAGATAATACGTCGTCGGGCATTATTGAGGAAAGATGAATTGACTGAAGCCGAAAAGGTTGATTTTGCGACGCTTGAAAAAGAACTAGGAAATTTGCCCGTGAGCGAATCTCGTGAAGCCTTGAAGGCTTTAGACATAATTGGTCAGGCACTTATCAATCAGGAATAAAGAGTGATACAAATTGATAAGTCGGCAGTTTCAGTTCCTTCCATATTAATAAGCGGTGGGCGTGGCGAAGTAGCCACTAAGGCTTTGATTCAAGAGGCTGAAAATGGAGTACAGGTGTTTGAATTCAATAGCGGCATTTACGGACATAAATCTGTCAAGGAACTATTACGCCAATTGCAATATGGAAAATGCTGCTTCTGCGAAGATCATATTGCACATGTTGAACATGGCGATGTTGAGCACTTTCGTCCGAAAGGCGGCTTTCAAATAGACGAACATCAATTGCTACAAACCCCCGGCTATTATTGGCTTGCTTACAACTTCGATAATCTATTCTACTGTTATCAGATTTGTAATCAGATCTATAAGAAAAATTACTTCCCGTTAGCTGACGAAAACAGACGGGTTCGTTCGCACAAACAAGATTTTCGGTTAGAAGACAGTTTGCTGATTCATCCAGAGTTGGATGACCCAAACGAGCATTTGACGTTCATCAATGAGGTTATTAAGCCATTAAATGGATCACAAAAAGGACCTGCAACGATCAAAAGAGCAGGATTGGATAGGCCAGATTTAGAGGACGACCGATTCGTTTATTTAAAAACGTTACGTATTCTGGCGGCTGTTGCAAGGGGTAATGGGCCACAAGCTATACCCGCCCAGCAACACTTTAAAGAAATCAGTAAAGCGACAGGGGTATATTCTCTTATGGTTCGCGCCAATTTCACCGACTTAATCTAAAATCTACACCAATCCCAACGCTATTGCCTGATTCCGATGCCGGTCGATATGGAAGCGTAGGAACTCGAATCGTTGCCGGCTATCTAATGAGCCGACAAATGTCTGATAATTAGATAAATACATAAAAAAAACTCTCCGATGACTAACCCGTCATCGGAGAGTTTTTTGGTAGTCCTGAAAAAGTAATGATGTGGGTGAGTAATCTCCGTCAGGTAGTTGTTTTGAGTCGCTAAATCCCCTTATAGCTCGATTAAATTACCTGTTTTTACGGTAAAAATTCAGTTTATGGTTTTGGAAAGGCGGT
>JANXVQ010000257.1 GCA_025351545.1 Spirosoma sp. | reverse complement strand
AAGCGATTTGCCAGGCTTCACCATGCGGTTGTACACGCTTTTTATACTGACGATTTACGTCTGCATGAGCCACTTCATGAACATACGTTATTAGAAAAGCGTATGGATTAAGGTTTTCATTTACCGTAATCTGTATTTGATCAGGTGGTAATACGCGAAAATCGCCCAAACGTGTCCGACGTGGTTTAACAACCCGAAAGTGAAAATTATAGTATTGCCAAAGCTGACGACAATAGGTAGCCGCAATTGGCGGGAAGTAAGTTGTGAATGGGTCGATCAACGTATAAAAACAAAAAAAAGCCCTATAAAAATAAGGCTTTTTTCTAAATTTTGACGAGAAGATAAAATTACTTCTTCGCGCTGTCAGCCGACATAGTCGAAGCTGAATCAGTGGACACAGTCGAAGCTGAATCCGTAGCCATCGTTGTCGTGTCAGCTGACATTACAGCTGTAGAATCTGTTGTAGTTTCTTCTGTTTTTGGTTTGCTTTGGCAAGCAGCGAACGTTAATGTGCTGCCAATGAACAATAGAGCGAATATTTTTTTCATTACTCTTCAGTGATAATTTTAGGTTTTCTGAAGCAAATATAGTTTTTTCCAGACGAATCCAAAATCATATGCTATTAATTCAGCTTAAATAAAGATTATCCTTAAAATAGTACTATTCAAAATTGAATTAATTGAAGGTCATGCAGAAAATATCAGCATTGTTCCTCTTCCTGTTTTGAGGAACGGAAGCGGATTTTATCATATACGCCTGTACTACGAAAAGTCAGCATTTTGTGCCCGAAATAATTAGCCAAGAAGCTGAAACCCATACCTACTACGTGCGAACCTTTCTCTCGCCAAAGTTCATGAACGTTAGGAAATAATGGTGTAGCAATCCATTCTAATGTGTATTTGGCAATATATACCTGTACAACAAGTGCAACGACGGCAATGCCCAGAAATTTGATAGCTTCCCGCCCTGTATTACCTGTATTCTTAGCCGAAAAAGCGTATCGTTTCGTTGGAATAAATGTTAGTACCGTTGCAGTTAGATATCCACAAAAGACACTCGTATCGAAGTCGAAGAATTTTCGATAGAAAATTTGACTGATGAAATTAATAGATGCCCCTAGAATAGCCGTCAGGAAGAACGAGAAGAAGTCCTTATATTCTTTTGGTTTCGGCTGTTCAATACTGCTCACGTTCACTATTTTACTTAACAAAAAATATTGAATTTAATATATTATTGTTCGGGTTAATACTTTTGAAGTACTAACTCGATAGCAATCGTTTATGTTATCAACTATTATTACCCAGGATACGGTATAAATACGAGTAGGTTACTAATTAAAAAAGTCCCTGTAACAATCCCGGTGCAATGCCCAGTCCTAACGTCAAAATAGTGGCCGCTAATAGCACATACTGATAAAAAGGAGCCACGTGAACAGGCTCAGTTGCTCCATCCCGGAAGTACATAGCAATGATAACCCGGAAGTAGTAATAGATACCAACGGCCGACATAAGCACGGCGATCACAAGCAACCAGATCTGTCCACGCTCTACGGCTGTTGAGAACATATAAAACTTACCCCAGAAACCAGCCGTCAATGGAATTCCTGCCAGCGATAGCATTGATACAGTCATGGCAAAACCTAGAAGCGGATTCTGTCGGGCCAGGCCATTAAAGGAATCGAAGTTTTCCGGAGTAATTCCAGTAACTCCTTCGCTGGAAATCGTTTGTGTATTTCGCTGCTGAGCAACCAGCAACAATACGCCAAAAGCCGAAATTGTTGCGACCGAATAAGCCAGCGAATAAAACACAATTGCCTGTTTGGTT
Organism: Spirosoma sp.; assembly: GCA_025351545.1. Taxonomy (GTDB): domain Bacteria; phylum Bacteroidota; class Bacteroidia; order Cytophagales; family Spirosomataceae; genus Spirosoma. The sequence continues at coordinate 911 of JANXVQ010000257.1, read as the reverse complement.
TGGGTTCCCATAGCGGCCAGACCAATCAGCAAATAGCCAGCATGCGAGATACTGGAATAGGCCATCATGCGTTTGAAGCTGTTTTGGTATACCGCCGTAATGTTACCCATCACAAGTGTAATGGCCGCAATGACAGCGAGAATGATCCACCAGAATGTGTATACGCCACCAAACGAAACAGACAACAATCGGAATAGCGCTGCAAAACCCGCCGTTTTAACAACGGTAGACATAAACGCGGTGAAAATTGTTGGGGCTCCATCATAAACATCGGGCGTCCAGAAATGGAATGGAGCTGCTGATACTTTAAACAGCAACCCAATTAACAGCATCAGCAAACCGACGTAAACCAGTAAGGAGAGCCCCACTTGCGGATTGGCCGTATAAGCGCCAATACCGGCTAATGTGAACGAACCGGTAGCGCCGTAGAGGAGAGCCATACCAAACAGCATTATGCCCGTAGTAAAGGCTCCCATAAGAAAGTATTTCAGTGCAGCTTCATTTGAGCGTAGGTTACGTTTGTCGCTACCCGTTAAGACATACATAGCGACCGATAATATTTCGACACCAACAAACAACATAATCAGGTTCTCGTAGCTAATCATCATAACAGCTCCAACCAATGAGAACAGAATAATACCGTAGTATTCGGCAGGTTGCGACTCTTCATTTTCGATTAAACTACCTGATAACGCAACCACAAGGAATGCCGACCCTAACACAATGGCGGTAAACATCATTGAGAGGTTGTTTGTCCGCAGCATATCATTGAAATACAGATATGTTTTATTCCAGTCGAGGAAGTTGACGGCTACGGTGACAAGCAAAAACAACAGGGTTGCAGGCAACAGAATTGCTTTCGACTTCAGGAAGCCAAGAAACAGCAGAACTATGCCAAAAACCGATAACAG
>JANXVQ010000241.1 GCA_025351545.1 Spirosoma sp. | reverse complement strand
CGCAACTAATTACCGCACCTGTCCCCGCGCCTTCTGGCCCGGCTAAATTACCTGTCTATGGTGTGGAGGGGCCAATTACCTGCTTAATTTTCGTAACTATCGTCTTACTTGTCTCGGCTATAACATACCGCTTTGTTGAAGTTCCAGCGCGTAATTATTTAAATATTAAACTAAAATCTAAACAACCCATTAGCCAAGAACTTACTTTCTCATAAAAATTGATTGTACGTACTTCATTAGGCAATTCATCCGTCACTGGCGACAGGCAGCCTCCACCATAATCACACTTTGACACGAAGGCCAATCGCTTAGATCATTATACAAACCCAAGTTACTTTCAACATAGCAACGACGTGTTTCGATACGCCCACCACCAAAGTCAATATGCTCATACACAGAAAGTTGTGTTTTGGCTTGTTGCATTATCTGGGTCACTTTCTCATAAAGAAGACCTTGTTTTTTTTCAACGCCAGCAGATAATGCCCCTTTTTCCCCACAATCAACTCTGCATTGCTTTTCTCACATGCGATGGCATCAATACTTACTAAGGGTATAAACACTCAGAAAAAGCGTTCTTATCCGAAAATTTAAGGACTCGATTGAATCCGGGCCGCCGGTGCGCTACCATGTGATAGAATCCCATGGGGTAAGTTCAAAAAGGTGCGCAGGAACATCTCTTTCTGGCGGCCATAGAGGGCGATTTCTTCACAATCATCAGCCCCATAAATAACAGCTAACAAGGTGATTACCAATACATCAAGTAATACATGACGTTTGCGTCGATTCAATCGAAAGTCCGGTACGTCAGCAAAAAAAAGTAGTCCAATCCATGCCACAAAGATCGGTATGACACGGAAGCCCCCTATTTTAATGCGTTCAACCTGATTGCAATATTTTTGCACATTGCACGGATTCAACAGACTGATTAAAGTGAGTTCAGCGGCTCACCGGAAGCAGGTCCCAAGGTCAGCGTTTTCAGCCCAACCGACCGAGGCCGAAAAGGCTCCTACGTCGCCATCAACCCCTGCGGTCGTTGGGTGAATCAATTCTCCGGGCTTCCAATTCGGGGTTTCCTGCGACAGTTTGAACGCCCCAAATGCTGTGTACACAGTTGCCTAAAAAGTTCAGGGACAGTGGATTTTCTCTTGAACCGTTCGTATAATTTGTAAAAAAAGAAGCAAATTTAAACCTTTGACGGAGGATTTTTCCGGGAGATTGGCGAGTAGGTAAAAGGTTCACGAGAGACCTTATATGGCGGGGTCTGTAAATACCCTATTGCCTTTTCTAAAGCTTCACCTGCTTGTGTCGTTACGTTGTCCTCTGTGGCAATGTTTACCAGGAAATCATGGATTACCTCATAGTCACTGGTAATTTCCTGGAAATCCAATTTTTCAAAAGGTCGGTCAACAGGAATCAATATTTCGATACCTGCTTTAGGGTGACTAAACTTAGATAGCCTGGACGAGACACCGTACGCCCATTTAAACCGACTTATTCGGCACGTAGAGAACAGATAATGAGAATAGTAGAACTGGTTTGCAACGGTCATGTGCCTATGAAAATAGAAGCTAAGGCAATCAGAACCATCATACTGAACCTCTCCCCTGTATCGAGTATTTTCTCTTGTGGTGATGTCAACTTGACCGTTTTCTGTTACTGAGATTGGTTGAACAGATATAAGTCCATCTGTATTCATTCCAACTATCAGGTACGTTCCTTTGAACGCATCTGTTGGGGAGTTTACCAAGTTATCAGCAAGTGCTTTAACTGGTGGGGCCGAAACAGTTACCAAGTCGGATAACCCGGATTCTCCTTTCTTTATAACATTGAAGAGTTTGGTAATTTTTTCATCAGCCCCATTTTCAACCTGCTCGAAGAAAAGATCAGTAAACGATACCTTGTATCGTATAATAATGTCGGCCAAAAGTTGACCGAAGCGTTTAGCCGAGTCAGGATTTATCTTACCCTTTTTGTTAATCAGACTGTTTAAAGTCTTGTAATTCAGACCTCTTTCCGTAGAATGTCCAGTGTCCAATAATATACGCTCATACGTTCCCTTGCCATAAAAATCGCTTATTCCTTTGATAGCTGCATATAGGAAAAGTCGCTTTCTTCCCCAATCTGCTGGAATATTTCGGTTGTGAGTGGTTTGCATATTCAATGTGTGTTTGTGTGAAACAATATCTGCAAATATAACAAGAGTCTTTATAGATTCTTTATAGATTCTTGAGTAAACAAGAAATTCTCCTAAAAGAGAAGACATTAGATGTATTTTTAAAATCACAACTATTTAAAGTACAAGTAGTTAGACTATATACTATTGTTAGGACAGTAAAATTGTGCGCTATACTTTTGTCTCAATCTTGGGCCAGGAGAGTGAGTTTTTACCTTATAACACAAAATTATGAGCAAGGCAGGACAAGTTACCTATACCTACTCACCATCGTCTCTTTGGGCGTTGGGTAGCCAGTTAATAAAGTGCTTATTCGGCGGATTGTGTGCGTCAGGCAGCACGTCCCAAAAAATCAGTTTTTTTTACTCATTCGGCTGGTTCCGGCTGACAGGTCAAACGCCCAAAAAGTCAATGTTTGGGCTTGCAGGTCATCGTTCGTGCGACAGTGTAAACGCCCTGACCGTCAGCCTTGACAAAGCTTAGTGAGAAGTGTAGTCTGAGCAATAAATTATCAATTTTTAATTTAATTAAATCATGAACAACTTGAAAAATCCCATTACGATTGGTGGCATTTCTACAATTGCCATCTGTCTGATTTTTGCGTATTCTTGTATCTCTTCGGAGAATACGGAATTTCCTGTCCCTGATGGTGCGGCCAGAGTTGCGGCTTCGTGCTATTCACAGCTTTCAACTTCTAATATGCCTACTTTAAGTTTTCCTCTACGGGATTGGTTACAAGCTGAGACAAAATTTCCTTTTGTTTCGATTTTAAACTATGGCGACGACTGGAAATTTGGGACTTGTGGAAAGAATTGGAAAAAACACACAGGTAATGATTATGTTAACCCATTGGTTAACAGCAAACGCAAAGACCTTGAAAATGCTCCTATATATGCTGTCTATGATGGTGTGGTTAAGGAAGTTTATAACGCTGGTAGTGGGTGGGGTTTTGGTATGACAATTGAACACGTTTATAGCTACAAAAACGCACAGAACAAGGAGGTGAAAGTGGTTTTTACAAGCAACTACACGCACATTAAGGAAAAAACCTATGTGCTTAAAAACCAAAGTGTAAAGAGAGGTGCTCTTATCGCTAACATCGCAGATATATCAGCGAAAACAACTAACCATTTACATTTCACATTAAGAAGTGGTTTGTACTCTAATTATGCGAATCGTGGGGCCCTCCCCAGTTCAGCCGATGCGTCGAAAAATTGTGATTGCGATGACAAAAGCAGAATAGACCCTGTATTTCCTGAGTACTATTTAAATCCAAGCAGTGTGAAGTTTGAGAATAAGCAATTATAACATAGCGAAAAGGGCGTTGTGTGCGCTTCGCGTGGGCGGGTTTCCGGCGACAGGTTGCTCGCCCCAGAGGTCAGGCATTCAGCCCAATGTCCTTTGTGTTCGCGGGCGAACAAAACCCCGAAAACTGTTAAATTATCCTTTTGACGGATGACTGATAATCAGGAGGTTGCAATTTAACAGTACATCGAAACAGGGGGTATAAAGGTGTAAGCGTCTCGTGTTCAGTCAAGTAGCTTCCTCACCATCAGCCCCCTGGAGCCTTGGGTGATTGCTCAGGCATTTTGCGGGGTCGGGCTCCGTACGACAGAGTAAGTGACTGATAGTGAGCGTTTTTCGAATGTGCAACGTACCTGTGGGTGATGTAGAAAGAATGTAACGTAATCAAAAACAACTCCGTAGTCGGGCCGCGTGTGACAGGGCGCTCGCTACTGCATCGCCACGTTCACTAAGCGAATTTTGCAGCGTCGCGTTCTAGTTTGTACACCCGATGGCGATGTTGGTCCTGTTCATTGCCGAACTCTGTGATAGATATATAAAGCATACTTGATGGACTGTTTGACGAGCTGGCCAGGCGAACCTCATACTTTGTACCGTCGAACTCAATAACCCGTGCCCAGGATTTGCCCGAGTCGCTGGTACACATAAGTAAGCTTTTGGCATCGCCAGAGAGGCAACTGAAAGAAGCAGCCCATACTTCAGTACCAGACGTTGACTGCCGGGCGACCATATTCATGACGGGGCTGCGCCGGTATGGGTCGGGTAATACTAGCTTTTCAAACTGTTTACCATCAGATGTCTTGACAATAAAGTTTGTCCCTCCCAAATAATCACTACCAAACAAAACGGCCTCCTTCGTTTCGGCCATTGATGTGTAGCCGCCCGTTTGATGGTGGTATTTATTAATCAAACGCCATCCGTCTTTTTGGTTTTCTGCCTGTTTGTTGAAGTGAGTCAGGGCCGAGTTTACCCAAACTTGTTTTTTATTATCGCCGTCGGTCAATAAGATTGCCTTCAGTCGGTCACATTACTTCACCAGATGGATGTGCTTATTTACGCCCTGTCGCAGCAGGAAATCGGCGGTACTCCAGGTATCTCCTCCATCAGACGAATAATATAAAAATGCCAGGTTCTGCCACGTTTTCCAATGCCAGATAGAGCCATATTCACCAATCATCAGGGTATGATCAGGCAGTTCTGTCATGCCATTGTTGAACAAAAAATAACTGATCGGGCTCGATAGCGGCAAAACAACCTTGAAGGAATTAGCCCGATTATCGCTTTTATAAACAACGCCGTTGGTACAAATGAATAGTACGTTTTGCCGACTAATAAACAACGATGTAATTGGATGCGCGAACTCATGAACCAGTACAGCCGACCGACTTTGGTCATCACTGTAATACAGTGCCTTTAAGTTGGTATAACAACAGCCCCAAAGCACGCCATCGGCCGTTTGAGCGCAATATTTCCAATCGACCGATACCGGCTGAAAACACAGCCCCTGTCCCGTTAAAAACGAACTTATTATAACGTTTTCAGGCAGGCTGCCGCCTTCGTTTGTAATGGACAAACCCGGATTGGCTGTGAATTTAACGTACTGGCTTCCAAAATGATAGATGCGAAGGCGGTGATTAATTTCCCACAATACGAAGGAAATTAACTCTCTTAACTTACCAACCCGGTGGATGTCTAACAAAAACCTCCAGACATACTTGATAATATAAGGGCTTGGAGAACTGAGTACTGAGAAATATTTTGAGGAAACGTCCATATAAGTGGAGGATTATGGGGTGAATAGAAGGTATGCGTACAGGACTTTTACATCTGGTCGGGCCGGGGATCGGCTACAGGCGACTCAATGAAATTGAGGAGCCGTGAGGACTGATGAACGATTGGGCAGCACGACCAACGCTGGAGACGGCGTATGGTCAACCCTGATCACGGTGCTACTATACGTAGCCTGCCACTGGTCATTCGACTTATACAGTCGCCCTACCCGGTATGAAGCCTCTGGCAGCATATCCATAAAAATAGTGGCGATATTACCGCTTGCTATTGGTTTCCCATCCACTAAAAAACGGGCTAACTTTTCGGCACTCTGGTCAACCGGCCACACAAAGGTGTGCTGGTCTGATTGTAGCAGCAGATAGGCCCCCATCCTGCCAGGACTACTCAGCGGGAAGGCATTGCCTGCCAGTGTCAACTCATCGTGTTGACGTTCGGCATAGCTAAAAATGCTCTCTTTTTCAATCAGGTTAAGGTGATCATCAACAGGTATAGATGGGCTGGTTATTACAGACTCAAACTCAGATTTAGGTAAGATATAGATACCTTTCTGAATAGCTTCCCGAAGTATTACACCATAATACTTGTCATACAACTGTTCGCCGGGTGGCATTGTAATAAGTAGTTCATTCTCGCGCCAGTTGTGAAAATCACTAACCAGAGATTTGCGGACAGTAACAATCTCATCGAGGTTAAGCCAGTAGGAAGTAAGATTAAAATACAAACTAAACAGCAAGACAATATGCCCTATCCGAACCCGGCAAACAGGCCGTAACCAAATCATAATCAGCAGATAGCCAACAACAATCAATACAGTTGTAAACCAAATAAAGCGGGGGTCCAATAAGGCATAGTGCCAGCCGAGACTTCGGGCCAAAGCAATACCCAAAACAGTAATTATCAAATAAAAGTAACAGGCGATAAGGGGTAGCGAGGCTGTTTGACGGGCTGGTACTGACCATTTAATGGCTAGTTGCTGCAAGGCTGTCGGCATGCGTTCTAACCAATGGGAAAAACCAGTGAGCCGAATCAGGAGTATTCCCACTATGGTAACTGAGAGTAGTGTATTAAGTATACCAAGTGCGCTAATCCATACAAGTGACCGGATGAAGAGTACGCCCAATGAGCCGCTTAACAGAAAAAATCCGCCCAGTACCCGAAAGGGATGGCTTAGATTCGTGAGCACGCTGGACGATTGATGTACGGGAGTACACTGATAATACATCAGAAAAGACACAGCAGAAAACGCCAGCCAGATTGCTAGCCGACGACGTTGCCCGGAAACCAGCAACATAAGGAAACCGGCAATAAGCACTGCCAGGCCATTGCCATTAGAAAAAGTAGCCAGCAAGGCAATTGGAAAGCTGAGAATAAACAGTAGTATCGAAGGGCGGGACAGGAGGTGAAAGGCCAGA
>JANXVQ010000217.1 GCA_025351545.1 Spirosoma sp. | reverse complement strand
GGACGGATGCTGCGGACATTATCGGGCGTGAAGGCTTCGCCCATTTTCAGGTCACGCACCACATACAGCGACCGCTTGAATTGCAGGCTTTTGGCTTCCTTTGGGGTGAGCGTGTAACTCACCTGCCCCATGGCTAAATGTGCCCGTTCTGTTTCGATAACGAGATTTTTTAACTCATCGGGCTCCAATGAAAATGCAGAATCCACACCGCCATCGGCGCGACGTAGCGTCACGTGTTTTTCCAGCACAACGGCTCCCAAAGCAACCGCTGCTATGGCCGCACCAATGCCCATTGTATGGTCTGACAACCCAACGGGCACATCAAATAATTGCCGCATGTGCGGAATCGTGAGCAGATTTGTGGTTTCGGGCGTAGCTGGGTAAGTGCTTGTACACTTGAGTAATATGAGGTCTTTACAGCCATTTTCCCGTAGTACTTTGATTGATTCATCGAGGTCGGCAACCGAGGCCACGCCCGTACTCATAATGACCGGTTTTCCCGTTTTTGCTACCTTTTTGAGCAGAATATGATCCGTGTTTTCAAAGGAGGCAATCTTGTAAAGCGGCACATCGAGCGATTCCAGAAAATCAACCGCTGTGGTGTCGAAAGGCGAACTGAACGCAATCATTCCCCGCTTTTGGGCATGGTCGAAAATTGGTTTGTGCCATTCCCAGGGCGTGTAGGCGTCCTGATATAGCTTGTACAGATTTTTATCGGCCCAGAGCGACTTTGCATCACGGATATAAAACTCCTCCGACGCGCCGTTGAACGTAATGGTGTCGGGTGTGTAGGTCTGGAGTTTGAGTGCGTGAGCACCGGCATCGGCTACGGCATCCACGATTTCCAGCGCCCGGTCGAGCGACTGATTATGGTTGCCCGACATTTCGGCGATAACAAATGGCCGATGCGCCGGGCTTATGGTATATTGGGCAACCTGAATCGGTTGGTTACTACTCATTGACTGTTGACGTAAAGCAAGCACGGCGTTTGATGACCTGACGTGGCCCGGCCGGAAATGCCAAATTTACCGCTTTTGCCTGACAATCTGAAACCAGCCCGCTCGAAGGCTCGCACCGATGCCTCATTCTCCGGCTTGATATAGGCGTGAATTGTTACAATGCCCCACTGCTTTCGGCACACAGCACAGCCTTTCTGAATGAGTTGAGAGGCTAGTCCTTTTCCGCGCTGTTTCGCATCAACAGAAATGCCGATGATGATTTCGTCGGGCATATCGGCGACAGGTGTCCGTTCAAATCGTACTTGCCCAACGACTTGCCCGGTTTCGCTTGAAAAAATGAGTAATAAAGCGTTCGGGTCAGCTAATTTGCGCGTAAACCAGCCGGTATGCGTTTCCAGCGAAATAGGTGATGAGTTAAATGACTGTTGCCGGGTATCGGGGTCGTTGGCCCAATCGAAATAGAGACGGGCATCAGCAGGTTGGGCAGTTCGATAGGTAAGCATAGTCGTGGCGCGAGCGTCTTATCCTGCCGAATTACGCACTTATTTTTGGGAACTTAACGTTCGAAATAGTGCACGAAACCGTTCGGGCGAGCGGCCATCAAAAAACCGTCGTTGGTTAACCAGCGACTCATCTACGGTTTCGGGCGAAAACTGAAACGCCTGAATCGCTAATTTCAGTAGTTTGTCTAACTCAATAACAGGAATAAGGCGTGTCAGCAGCGTCGGGAAATTAACGGACAGGGCCAGTTTTTCTTCTGACAAAAACTGCGCTAACCGAGCCTGATTGTCGGCTGTAACAATGGTAACTAGTGGTCTGTTAATCGCACAAACTTCGTAGGCAATCGTGCTGCAAGCTGTAATTGCCAGACTACAGTCTGTTAATTCATCGACCATTTGTGCGGCACTCAAATTTTGCAGAATCGACAGGTTTGGCAGTTGATTCTGAAAGGCTTCGATAGACGCTCGGTTTGGGTGGAATGGCCCCAAGACTACACGAACCGGTAATGTGGCATCAACCTGCCGAATGGCGTCCAGCACCGTAAGTGATATATTCTGCGGGTCGGCACCCCCTAAACTGACGAAAATGGGGCCTTCCTGGGAGGGTGGCCCGAAACCGGCTGGGTTCAAAAACTCGGGTCGCAAGAGAGCATAATGCGGTCCCAAACAAAATTGAGTTTCTGGCGGAGCATTATAATCTGCATCAGTAACTCCGCCCGCATGATTGATAATCACATCAGCTACCTGATGGCCGATTAACATGTCATCAATAAAGACCAGTTTATTCGCTCTCGACCGGGCTGATTGCTGAAACGTTTCATCAAACGAATAACCATCCAGTACGACAATTTCGTCAGGCTCAATTTGATCTAAAAACTCTCGTTCACCATCATCTTTTGACAGGGCAACAACCACCAGACCTAGCTGTTCAATAAGTGAAATCACCTCCGGTGTTGGTTCTGTAATGGCAAACTTTCCCGCGAACGTTTCTGCGAGCATTTCGGCCAAGGCCAGGCAACGCATTACATGACCCATGCCAATTTGGGCGTTGCCATCAGCACGAAATAAAATAGGTGTCAGCTCACTCATGGACAATGTATAACTCATCGCGTATCTACATTATTCGTTGTGAATGATATAGAGAATTTGTAGACGAAGGCTTATACTCTGTGAGCAATAATAGCAGTGAAAGGCGCAATAGTGGGTAAAGGCTTTTGCTGGGCATGCCATAGATCATACTGTTGTTGCATATTTAACCAAAGCTGAGGTGTTGTATTGGGGAAAGCCTGGGACAGCAGAATGGCCATTTGAGGGCTAATGCCCGCATGACCATTAGTGATCTGGGATAGTGTTTTTCGACTAACTCCCAGATTTTCTGCGGTCTGGGTAACGGTTAGTCCCATATTGTCCAAATACAAAACTTTTAGAGTTATGCCTGGATGGGGAGGATTGTGCATAGTTGCCATATAGATTTTAGAAGCCTGTGTTGGGAGTCTATTTAATTTAAATTAATATCCCTGGCGGGAGTTAGTGATAATCTTCATAGTTAACATCAGTGGCAAAGCCTTTCTGTTTATTAAATTGGAATGTGATTCGGTAATTGCCTGTCACAGTAATCGCATATACCCCTTTTCGATTGCCTTTTAGTGGATGAAAATTAGAGCCAGGAAAGTCCATTTCGCCGGGTTTGCTGATTTGGTTTAGTTGTGAAAGAATCGAGCGAATTTTGACAATCTGCTGAGCTGGCAAACCAGACTCATCACCTTTCTCAAAGAACTTCTGAAGTCCTTTATGCGAGAACGAATCAATCATTATTAAGGGTATTTAGGTTTCTCATTTTTAATAATTTTTGAGTAAACCAGCGGCAACCGGGTGCTAGTGGTTATTTACCATTCATGTTGTCCTACTATTTAGAGGAGATTTTGATACCTGTTACGTAACAGGTATCAATTCTATTTAGTTCTTTTAGCGAATCGTTAAAATGTCTGCCTAACAAATATTACTCTTGGGTCTTATTGAACTTCATCTCCGCTATCTGCCAATCGGTCTCATTGTCAATGTCGTGGGCTTCCATTTCTGAAATAACGATGCCGCCTGAGTTGTCTGTAATCAGGCGCTGATTCGTTTGAAAAGTGCTTGTGTTGACAAAATAAAACTGACCGGCATCGTGGTAGGCCGGTTCTAAATCCTGCGAGCGAGTCAGGGCATGTTCGGGTTGAAACCACTGCACTTTCGCGTCGCGCAACAAAACCGCCCGCTGAATTGGAAAGCTAAACTGTTGGACAGGATAGACCGTATCGAACTGTTTTTCGGTCAGGGTTGAAAAGGCCCGTTGGAGCAAGGCGGCTGTAATGAAAGGGGCGGTAGGATACAGGCAACATGCGAAGATGAAAAGCTGATTTTTTTGCTCGTATTGCTGTAGAACTTCAGTGAGTACATCAGCGGTTGTTGCATAATCATCCGCCGTTTCTGTGGTGCGAAGAAATGGCACCGACGCGCCGTATTGCCGGGCAATAGCCGCAATTTCTTCATCATCGGTAGAAACCATTACCTCATCGAATAGGCCCGATTGCAGAGCCGCATCAATGACATACGCAATGATGGGTTTGCCCAGAAAAGGCCGGATATTTTTTCGGGGAATACGTTTGCTGCCGCCCCGCGCCGTGATGATGGCTATGTTACTCATGCGCCCACAAATTCCTTTACCGATTCAACCACATACGTCTGTTCCGCATCCGTCAGCGTCGGGAACATGGGCAGGCTTAGGCATCGGGCATAATACTGCTCGGCGTTTGGGAAATCGCCCGGTTTCCAGCCAAATTCCCGGTAGTAAGGCATCAGGTGAACCGGAATATAATGTACCTGAGCCATGATGTTTCGAGTTCGCAGAAAGTCATATAATCCTTTGCGGTCGTCCACCTGAATCACATAGAGGTGGTACGCGTGGGTCACGCTGGCGGGTGGAATCATAGTTGCTACGGCAGTTCCGGCAAAGGTATCGTCGTACCGTCTGGCGATTTCCTGCCGACGCTTCAGCATAGCATCGACACGGCTTAACTGGCTGTTTCCCAAGGCCGCCTGCATATCGGTCAGGCGATAGTTATAGCCAAGTTCCTGCAATTCCATGTACCAGCCTCCCCGTTCGGGTTCGCCGGGATAAGGCTCCGTAAAGTCAGCAGGTTTGTTGGTAATGCCATGCGTTCTAAGCCGGAGCAAGTGCTTGTAAAGAGCTTCGTCATTGGTGGTAATCATGCCGCCCTCGCCAGCCGCAATGTGCTTGACCGGGTGAAAACTGAAGATAGCCAACTCCGCCAGCGACCCATCGCCACAGCGGTGTTCCAGTCCATTCTTATCAACAAACGCCCCCCCCGGCGAGTGGCAACTGTCTTCAGAAGCCACAAACCATGCTCGTCGGCCAGTTCGCGGAAGGCGGCCATGTTTACTGGATACCCCGAAAA
>JANXVQ010000214.1 GCA_025351545.1 Spirosoma sp. | reverse complement strand
ATCTCTAAGCTCTAATTCAAAGCCATTTTTCAAGTCGAATTTCAGGAAAAATTAGTTAATAATCAACTAGTTAGCCTTTAGATATTTTCACAAATACGGACCTAAACAGTCCGTATTTTTGTTGATAAGGTATGCAGTTTCATACCGAATTTTCGCCTGAACCACTCCCCTATCGTATTGGTCTCAATAGCAAGATCGTAACCATCGGGTCGTGTTTTGCCGATGTTATGGGACGTCGGTTGACCGACCATAAACTATCCGTATTAAATAATCCATTTGGCACAATCTTTAATCCGGTCTCCATTGCCAAACTACTGACAATGGCTCTGTACGGAACTGCGCCCGATGAAACCAGGTATATAGAGCGCGACGGTGTTTGGTTTCATTACGATTTTCATTCATCGCTCTGGGCCAAAAGTCAGGATGAATTGCGCGACAAGCTATACACTCGATTAGCGCAAACAGCCGAGGCTATTCGCAAGGCAGATTTTCTGTTTTTGACACTTGGCTCAGCCGTTGTGTATCGACATGTCGAAACCGGAAAAGTAGTGGCCAATTGCCACAAAATGCCGGGTTCCCTATTCGAGAAATACCTCTATCATATCGACCATTTACGCGATGATCTGACCCGGCTTCTGAAAACATTGCATAAAGCTAATCCCGGCTTAAAGGTGTTGTTGACAGTTAGTCCTGTTCGTCATACGCGTGACACGTTGCCGCTCAATAGCGTGAGCAAATCCACGCTGCGGGTGATCACGCATGAATTAACAGTCTGGACTGATTGGGTGGCTTATTTTCCGGCTTATGAACTGATGATGGATGACCTGCGTGATTACCGGTTCTACGAAGCCGACATGATTCACCCGAATACGCAGGCTCATGACTATATTTTCGACAAGTTTGCCGGGAGCGCATTTGACACTGACCTTCGTAGCTTTATTGCTGAATGGGCGCAAATCACTAAATCGCTAGCACATCGCCCGCTGTATGGGGATGCCAGTCCGGCGAATTACCAGTTTCTAAGCAAATTATTGGGTCAATTAGAAGCTATATCAAAACACATAGACGTATCTGCGGAACTGGCAGACGTGCGAAGTCGTTTAAAACAGGGAGAATCGACCGAGAGCCAGGAAGACAAAAAGGAATTTGCCTGATTCTATTCCTCGCCCTTTCCCTCCTTCTATTTCCCATTCTTATGTCTGATTACCGATTATCACAAGAATCCGTTCTGCGGGCTTTGAGTACCGTTGAGGAACCCGATTTAAAACGCGACCTTGTTTCGCTGAACATGATAAAAGATGTCGTATTAGGCATCAGTTCGGTTCGTTTTACAGTCGTATTGACTACACCAGCCTGTCCGCTAAAAGAAGTAATTCGTAAACGGTGCGAAGATGCCATTCATACACAGATTGGCCCCGACATTCAGATTACGATTGATATGACGTCGGATGTAACCTCAACGCGAGCCAACGCCCCGACACTACCAGGTGTGAAAAATATTATTGCGGTTTCTTCTGGGAAAGGTGGCGTTGGAAAGTCTACTGTAACAGCTAACCTAGCCATTGCCTTACACAAGTCTGGTGCAAAAGTTGGCATCATCGACGCCGACATCTACGGGCCTTCTATGCCAACGATGTTTGGTGCAGAAAATCTTCAGCCGCGTATTTTTCAGGTGGATGGGCAAACGCGTATGGAGCCGATTCAACAGTATGGCATTAAAATGCTGTCGATGGGCTTGCTGGTTGCTCCGGGGCAAGCTATTATTTGGCGTGGTACAATGGCCGGTCGTGCCTTACAGCAGTTTTTCTCTGATGCCGACTGGGGCGAGTTAGATTACCTGCTAATTGACCTGCCACCGGGCACGGGCGACATTCACCTGACGCTGGTACAGACCGTTCCCGTTACAGGTGCTATAATTGTAACGACTCCCCAAAAAGTTGCTCTTGCCGATGCGACAAAAGGGTTGTCGATGTTCCGTCAGCCACAGATTAATGTGCCGGTACTGGGTGTTATCGAGAATATGTCGTATTTCACCCCTGCCGAATTGCCGAACCATAAATATTATATTTTTGGCAAAGGTGGCGGTCAGCTTCTGGCCGATCAATTCGACGTACCAATGTTAGGCCAGATTCCTCTTGTGCAAAGTATCCGCGAAGCAGGCGACGAAGGTCGACCAGCCATTAGTTCTGGCGAACCTCTGGTGACAGAAGCTTTTCGGGCAGCAGCCGAAGCTGTTGCTCAGCAAGTTGCCATTCGAAATGCAACTATTGACCGTACAGAGCGGGTTCAGGTTGCATAAACAACGTAGAAAGTATAAATTTACCGTAAATCAACAATGCAATGGAGACGGTAGTTAATAACGACCAACTGATTATCAAAATAGAACGGGCGCTCGACACGATGCGACCTTATCTTGCTGCCGATGGCGGTAATGTAAAGATATTGGAAGTAACCGAGGATAAAACTGTGCGGCTCGAACTGGTTGGTTCGTGTGGCTCATGCCCCATGTCGGCCATGACGTTCAAAGGCGGTCTGGAAGAAGCCATCTTAAGAGCAGTGCCGGAAATTACAAAAGTGGAAGCCGTGAATCTCACACCTGCGTTTCAACAGGCTAATTAGCCATGACTGCGAAGAAACTAATATCGGCCCGGAGTTGATAAAAGGTGCTATACTCCTTTCACCTGATTAATATCATCCATTAGTTTATCAAACATCAGAACGCCGGATCAGGCGTTTTTTTGTTTCTTTGTAACCGTACTTACTCCTCAATACAGTGAAAATAGGCATTTTCTTTGGTGGCCCGGCGCGTGAGCGTGAGGTGTCGTATGCGGGTGGCCGCACAGCTTTAGCAAATTTAGACAAAGGTTTGTTTGAACCCGTTCTAGTATTTGTAGATGGACGCGGACGGTTTCGACTCGTTACTCCCGACTTTCTGCAATCACCTTCCTTACGCGATATACTCCCACAAGACAATTCTGGCTTTTCAGTGTACGATGAGTCGCTCGATGCCGATGTACTCAATGCAACCTTAGCCGAACTTCGTCCTGAACAGTTTCGCGACCATTTCGATTTGGCTTTTTTGGCCATGCACGGCCCTGATTGCGAAGATGGTGCTATCCAGGGACTGCTGGAATGGTATAAAATGCCGTATACGGGTCCGGGGTTGGCTGGATCGGCGGTGGGCATCAATAAAATCCTGCAAAACGGACTGATTGCCCTGGCAAATGGGCAACAAAAAAAGACCGCCACGATTAGCCGTGATGCCTACGAAAAAACCGACAAAGCGCAGTTTTTCCAATCACTGACCGAGCATTTAGGACTGCCCATTGTTGTGAAAGCGCCCCATCAGGGATCTTCAATCGGTGTAGTAATTGTACGTGAGGCCGATCTTGCACAGTTCTGCCGGGCTGTGGAACAGTGCTTTTTTACGATGAGTATACAACCCGACGGTTGGAGTAAACTAAGCGAATGGGCTGACTTATCCTCTGACGACAAATGGGAACTGGCACAGCAAATGGTCAGTTTAGATTCTGGCATTAGCTTTCCGGTTGTAATTGAACAAACCGGCGAAGTAATTAAGCATCCAACCGACTTTATTGCGAAGCTGGATGCGCTCACCAAACAAGGTAGCCAGGCGCAAAACGGCGGGGTAATTTCACTGGCATCTATTAACGCTGAGGACGAAGTTCTGTTTGAAGAATTTATCAGCGGACAGGAGTTTTCGTGCGGAGTTATTCAGGACGATAATCAAGTAGCCATTGCGTTACCTCCCACTGAAATTTATAATGTCACAAGCTTTGATTTTGCCTCAAAATACAAGCTTAGTACCACCAAAAAGCGAATTCCCGTTGAAACAAGTTTAGAAAATAATCGTAAGATCCAGTTAGCGGTAGCGGAGATTTTTACCCGTCTGGGTATCAATGTGTATTCACGGATTGACGGTTTCCTGACACCCGCCGGTGATGTACTACTGCACGACCCAAATACGATTCCGGGCATGTCGCCCGCGTCGTTAATTTTCAAACAGATGGCCGAAATCGGCTTAAATCTAGCTAACTCACTAACGTATCTTATCCGTCAATCGTTACGCGAACGCATCCGCACCGGCAAGGACACATTCCATCTCAAACACCTGCTCGCCGATCTTGATGCTCAATTAGCCAGTCGCAAAGCTAATCCCTTACCGGAGCGTGTCGTCTCGTTCGGAGCTAGTGATGAAGAATTTATAGCCGCCAAACAGCAGTATAACGAATTGGCGGCATCGGCTGTGGTACGTCCGTCGCTGATGTACATTAAAAGTAAGCTGGAAGCACATGAGATTCCGGTTAACTTGCTTTTCAAAGATACAATTGACGAGTTGGAAACAGCGCTGAGTCAGCCGCGCCATCCGTTATTAGTCGAAACAACCGAGCAAGCCCGGCATATTACAGAACAATATGTATAAGATTTTTCTAAAAGGCGGAAGCCGTGCCACGGGTTGGAATCATGGCACGGCTTCCGCCTTTTAAAAAAATCTTATAACATGACCGGTTGTCCCGTCCGCACCGATTCATCGCAGGCGAAGGCAATTCGCAGACTGTTAACGGCATCCTGCATATGATCGGTAAGATCAAAGTCTTCCTGAATAGCACTTAGAAAATAGCGTTGCTCGCGGTTGCACAATTCCTGATGATCGGGTTCGTCCCGCATATCAATCCAGGTGTCGGCCTCAACAAACTGGTCGTTAGCGTCCAGCGCGGCCCGATGCACCCGCAGCGACTCTGTCTTTGTGTGCGAATCCACATTATCAGATTTTCCAGCGGCTCCGGCATTTTTAGCGACAATAGACACACAGCCTTCGGGTCCAATTACATCTTTTACGAAAAAGGCTGTTTCGCTCATCATTGGCCCCCAACCAGCTTCATACCAGCCCACAGAACCATCTTCAAAACGAATTTGCAACTGACCATAATTGTAGTTACCAACGGGTATATCATTGGTTAATCTAGCACCAATGGCATTAACCTGTGTTGGCTTCGAGCGGGTCATTTGACACATTACATCAATATAATGAACGCCACAGTCAACTATTGGGCTGAGGCTTTTCATCAAATTTCGGTGAACGGTCCACATTGTTCCGTGGCTCTGCTGGTTTAGATTCATCCGCATCACCAATGGCTTACCCAACGTCTGCGCTATTTCAACGAATTTTACCCAGGAAGGATGATGCCGTAAAATATAGCCTACAACTAATTTCTTTCCGGCTTTTTCGGCAGCGGCCATCACGCGTTTTGCTCCTTCGACCGTATCAGCAATCGGTTTTTCCATGAACACATGGCATCCCTGCTCAAAAGCCATCAGAGCGAATGCTTCGTGTGTATCGGGGTAGGTTGAAATGCAAACAGCATTGGGTTTTGTTTCGACCAGAGCCGTTGCATAATCATTGTACAGCGTATATCCACCACCCAGTCGTTCATTAAGAACTACTTTGCTGTTTCCGGTGGATACAATGCCACAAATTTCGAATCCGTCCAGCGTTTGATAGGCAATAGCGTGCGACGCACCCATATTGCCGCACCCGACAACAAGAACACGTATTGGTTGAGTGGTACTTGACATATTTTGTTTAATTCAGACAGAAAGGGTATCCAGGCGAAACAAACGCTTGAACAGCAAAATTAACGCTTAGAAATTAATACTGAACAAGAAAAATGATGCAAGAATACCTTAGTTAGCCGACGTTACTATTCATACGAGATAGCTATGATTTCCATTACGTTTTCGCCCTGAGGGGTGCGTAAAGAAATCAAATCACCTTTATGTTTTCCCAGCATTAATCGCGCTACAGGTGCCGTAAAAGCAATACGTCCATGAGTTGCATCGGCTTCATCTACGCCAACAATAGTCAGTTTTCGATCTTCGTTTCCAATTCTGGCGTTACGGTTGTGCAGACTAATAGTAGCCCCAAATCGTACTTCGTCTTTCGGGTGCTCATGTATATCAACAACTTTCGCCGTAGCGATACGCTGATTTAGTACCGCAATTCGGCCATTCAGTAAAGCCAATTGTCGAGTTCGTTCAGGCTCATCCGATTCGTTGATTTGAGCATGAACGTGTTCTCTTTCCAACTCTTCCATCTCAGTCCGCAACAACGCCAGCCCCCTCGGAGTCACATAGTTAATACTACCCGATGGCAAGGGTGCTCGCGCTGGTATAATTACGGGATCGTCGGCGCTCTCATTTTTAAGAAAAGCCCTGCTCATATCTCTTCTGTTTTTTTCTCAATTTAACCGCTTAAGAGGCTCGTTGTTCGTAATCGGCTTTCAGAAGGCACTATTTGAAGTTGCAGGTACTCTACCCGTCTTGTCGCTACGCATTAAAAAGAGATTATCCTTACATACCAATGACCAGACTTTCATCTGGTCATTGGTATGTAAGATATTTGCCAACTTGAACGCTTACCTCGTAATAGAATACTTAATAGCTGGTAAACCTGCGAAATAGAGGATATTAACGTATTACGACACGCCTTTAAACTCTTCTTGTTCCACAAATGGCTGATTTCGTAATCGCTTGCCGGTTGCTTTAAAAATAGCATTCGCAACGGCCGCACCAGCCGGAGGAAGAGAAGGCTCACCTAAACCAGTAGGGTCAATTTCGTTCTGGACGAAATGCACGTCTACCTCGGGTATCTCATTTAGGCGAATAAGTCGATATTGGTTAAAATTTTTCTGCTCCGGCACACCGTCTTTAAATGTAATATTACCATACATGGCGTGTCCAATTCCATCGACGATACAGCCACGAACTTGCTGCTGCGCGCCACTTTGGTTAATGACTACACCACAGTCGGCTGCTGAATAGACTTTCTGCAATACAGGCTTACCCTTTTGCATGACAACTTCGCCCACCTGTGCCACGTAAGAACGGTGAGAAAAATAGACGCTGAAGCCCTGCGCTACCGGCTTGCCATCTACTCCTTTCTTCTTACCCCAGCCTGACTTTTCAACGGCTAAAGCAATAACGCCCTTCATCCGGTCAATGTCATACTTGATGGCCCCGGCCGGTTTTTGTTTAGCTTTATCTAACAACTCCAACCTAAATTGTACGGGATCTTTGCCCGCAGCCTGCGCTACTTCGTCAATAAAAGATTGTTCGGCAAAGGCGAGAAAATTGGTAATTGGGGCTCGCCAGGGGCCAGTCGTAATCGGCGATTTATGATCTACACTGTCAATGAGCAAGTTATCTACCGCGCCGGCCGGGAAATTATCTTCTCGCGTTGAATTACCCGCGTTAATACTAGCTCCCCGAAGTTTATAACCAACCATATTGCCCTGTGCATCTAAAGCAGCCTCGAATCGGTATCGAACGGCTGGGCGATAGCTGCCCCCAGTCATATCATCTTCGCGAGACCAAATGACTTTCACGGGAGCATTCACCAGTTTTGATACTTGTACGGCCTCCACCACGTAGTCGGCTTTAAGTCGGCGGCCAAAGCCTCCCCCCATGCGGGTTAGTTGTACAGAAACTTTATCGGGCGAGATACCAAGCAATTTAGCAGTTTCATTACGAGCTAATTCGGGCGTTTGCGTTGGCCCAACTAATTCAACACCATCCGGGCGGACATGTGCAAAAAAGTTCATTGGTTCCATCGGTGCATGAGATAGGAACGGGCATTGGTATTCGGCTTTGACAACCTTTGCTGCATTCTTAAACGCAGTTTCCACATCGCCATCTTTCCGACGAACGGTCGCAGTCGAGCTATCTAATAATTCTTTGAACAAGCGATTATGATCGGCAGTACTTTCTAAAACATCTGCCTTTTCCCATTCAATTTTCAGAGCGTCTTTAGCTTTCTTTACCTGCCAGGTCGACTTTCCAACAACAGCTACATTATTATCGAACGTTACAACATTGGTAATACCTGGCATAGCTTTAGCTACTTCAGCATTCAGCGATTTTAGTTTATAGCCAAATGCCGGACGTTGTAACATAGCAAACAGCATTCCTTCCCGATAGAAATCTAGCCCAAACAACGGCTTTCCCGTGATAATCTTAGGATTATCGACGTTTTTGATTGTGCTACCGATGAGTTTAAAATCTTTTATAGCTTTTAGTTTTACGTCGCTAGGAACAGGTAATTGGGAAGCTTCGGTAGCTAGTTCACCATAACTCAATTTCCGATTACTAGCCAAATGCAATGCAAACCCTTGGGCAGTTGTACATTCCGATGCCGATACGTTCCATCGTTTTGCGGCTGCTTCCAACAGCATTTGGCGAGCTGTAGCGCCAGCCTTACGCAACCGCTGCCAGGAATGTGGAATTGAACCACTACCTCCTGCTACCTGCCGTTCAAACTTTTTGGTATCAAGAGGGGCTTGTTCAACAATGACCTTTGTCCAGTCAGCGTCTAACTCTTCAGCCACAATAATTGGAAAGGCAGTTTTTATACCTTGTCCAACTTCAGGATTCGGAGAAAGTATAGTAATAATACCCTGAGGGCTGATCGATAAATAGCTATTGAAATCAACTCCTGAAAGGGTTGAAACGTTAATCGTTGCTGAAGTTGCGGCTTCTGATTCAAGCCAGTTAAAGCCTAAAATCAATCCACCTCCAGCTACAGCAACTGTTTTGAAAAATTTTCTCCGACTAGAGTCCTGCATTATTTGCATAACTATTTCGTTTTTGAGGGTTTGGAAGATCCAGATGGTACAGTAGATAAAGACGCCAATTTGACAGCCTCCCGAATGCGATGATAGGTTCCGCAACGGCATAGGTTACCAGTCATTGTATCATCAATTTCCGTTTGCGATGGCCTTGGATTACGCTTAAGCAATGCTGCTGCCGTCATAATTTGGCCAGCCTGACAGTACCCACATTGGGATACATCCATCTTATCCCATGCTTGTTGGACCGGATGCATACCATTAACTGATAGCCCTTCAATAGTGGTTACTTTCGATTTACCCACTGCTGAGACCGGCAATACACAGGAACGGGTAGCTTCCCCATTCACGTGTACAGTACAGGCCCCACATTGGGCAATACCACAGCCGTACTTCGTACCAACTAATCCAAAATTGTCGCGCAGTACCCACAAAAGGGGAGTGTCGGATTCAACATCAGCCTGAAGAATACGACCATTAATCTGTATTTTGAAGATAGCCATTGTTTATACTGAGTTGATAGAATACTAAGTTAAGAAAAAGGCATAATTACTCTTATCTACTTCCACAAAAAGAATTAAATGCACGAAAAGCCGCTCACGATGACGTGGTCGGCTTTTTCGTTGTCGTCCTTGTTGCCTGGACTAGCGGCCTGTCGGCCAGTTTCGCGTAAACGCAAAAAGCCTGTCCGTTA
>JANXVQ010000201.1 GCA_025351545.1 Spirosoma sp. | reverse complement strand
GTATCGACTACTGCCACAGATCCAAGCACACAAGTCTCTGCAACGGGCAAAATTCCACATTCTACCTCAACCGTTGCAACGAATACCCAGCCCAAACGCGTATTGACAAATAAAAATGGGGCACCGGTTTCGACCACCGTTTTGACTCAGGAACAAACCGTTCTCGACCGGGTTTTGGTGGAAGGAAATGGACAAAGTATTTATTACGCTGTTGATGAAAAGAATAAATTGATTGGGTTGAACCATGTTGAATCTAGCCGAATGCACATTGAATTCAGCGATAATAAAGTTGGTCGAATTCGATTCTATGGCCACCCGGATTCGCAACTTATACCGCCTAAAGAATTAACTGAAGATGCTAAACAACTCGATGGTTTTCGTTGGCGTGAAGCAGAAAGACCAACGAAGCGGCAAGTTTTGTGGCTCGAAATGCCTCCGGTAGAGCAGCCATTAATTAGAAAACCATTAAAAAGTAAAGCCATAATTAAACCTTTGGCTCAAAAATTGGTTCAAAAAGGTAATAATTGACTCTTTTAACAATTTTTTAGACATCCGCCCGTTGACTTTGTCTTTTAAGATGAATAGGTTTGTGGTGAATATATGTGTACATGAGGTAGACTTACATGAAACAAACTATACTTATTGGTTTATTGATGGGCTTGCTAACGGCAACAATCCCGCTTCAGGCGCAGATCGCCCAGCGAGATACTGATGCCAGGAAAGGCAGCCGACTCGAACTGGGTCGTAGCTCATCGGTACGCAAAACAACAACTCCGGGCTTGCCATCACAGCGGTTTTCAATCGCTCTCAACCCGGCTCTATCAGGACTTGACCGATCTATGACGCTGAACAAAAACAGCGCTATAAATGAACATTATCGTTCTTTGTTAATGACCCGTTCAGGCACAAAGGCAACGGCATCCGCATAAAATACACCAACGACTGAGAGCGCAGCACGCGTAGCCGCGCCAACTCAGGAAGGAAGGGGTGAAAACAGGCTATACAACAACGAAAACCTGTGGGTTTCCAATGCATACCCGAACCCGGCCGACGACGTTGCCGAAGTAGACTATCAGTTTAATGGTGCCGGTGAAGCTAAGTTAGTTTTACTCAATGTGCTGGGCACGCCCGTTGCTGAGTATGAACTCGAACGAAATGATCATAAAGTTCGTATCGGCACCCGCCTGTTGGATACTGGTTACTATCTTTACCAGCTTTCGGTCGATGGCAAAAAAGTTGCAACTAAACGGCTTCTTGTCCGCCATCAATAAATTTAGGCTATTTGTTAAAATAGCCTAAACTGCGTTAGTAAATTATCATTTTCAGTACTATGCCGGGCTCCATCGTCGTTAAAACGGTGTAGCCTTTATTTTTTTTGTATCTTTGCAAACATATGCAACACCGTCATATTGGTAAAATTCTGCTGGGCATTTGGGTAGTGTTTCTGCTTAGCTCATGCAGTCCGTTTTCAAAATTGCAGAAAAGTGGAAACGATGACGATAAGTACAAAGGTGCCATTCAGTATTATAAAAAAGGGGATTGGTATCGTGCTGGTTTACTATTCGAAGAGTTAATCCCGGTGCTAAAAGGTAGTACGGAGTCGGAGATGGCTCAATTCTATTACGCTCAAACGCAATACCAGCAACAGCAGTATTTGCTTAGCGCCACCCTATTTAAGAAGTTCTACGAGACATTTGCGCGCTCAGATTATGCACAGGAAGCCATGTATATGTATGCCTACTCCTTGTATAAAGACACGCCCTCGTTTAATCTTGACCAGTCGAATACGCTGACAGCCACATCGGCTCTTCAAGATTTTGTGAATGCCTACCCCGACAGTAAGTATAAAGAGGAATCGACCAAACTGATTCTGGAACTGCGCGGAAAGCTCGAACGAAAAGCCTACGAGAAAGCCAAATTATATTTTAAAACGAGTGGTTTCAACATCGCTTCCTACAAGTCGGCGGTTATTTCAATTAATAACTTTCAGAAGGAATTTCCTGATTCGGAGTACAATGAAGAACTGGCTTTCCTGAAAGTCGATGCCGAGTTTAGCTTGGCGCAGAATAGCCTGGAAACGAAGCAGAAGGAACGTTATCTGGAAGCGATCAGTTATCACCAGATATTTGTGGATAAGTATCCCAAAAGTCAGTTACTGAAGCAGTCTGAAAAGATGTACGAAACCAGCCAGAAAGAAATTGATCGCCTGGATAAGCTGGAGCAGGAACGAGAAAAAGAACGAGAACGATTAAAAGACGCCAACCGCCCGGCAAAGGTGACGGCAGCAAATTAATATAGTTTATAGTTAACTAAATACATGGCAACAAATCCGTCT